>CANFUB010000001.1 GCA_947450015.1 Bacteroidota bacterium
ATTAAAACTTCAGTTTATAGATTTAGATGAGTTAATCGAGAAGCAAGAAAAAAAAATCATCCGCACTATTATAATGGAAGATGGTGAAGCTTATTTTAGAAGTATTGAACGCAGCATATTGCACGAAACACAATTAAAAAACAAATGTTTAATATCATGTGGAGGTGGTACACCAACTTTTTTCGACAATATGGAATGGATGAAAAAAAATGGAATTGTTATTTGGATTAATACACCATTAGATATTATTTCGGATAGAATTTTAAAAAATATTACCCGAAGACCTTTGTTTATAGGGCTTTCGAAGGAAGAAATAAATATAAAACTTCAAGAATTAAGCAAAAAAAGAGTGCCTTTCTATAAAAAAGCAAGCTTAACCATCGATATAAACAAGCAAAATAAAGTTTCGTTAAGTGCTATAATTCAACAGATTATAAAATATTCTAAAAAAATAAATCAATAATTGTGCATTGTTTGTGAATATTTTTGAAAAAAAAATATGCGTAAGTGCTTGATTTTACTAAACAATACAATACTTTTGAGTCCACGAATTAAATAAAATAATATAAAATTAATTAAGTTTAAATTATGAACAAATCAGATCTAATCAGCAAAATGGCAGGTGATGCCAGCGTAACTAAAGCTCAAGCTCAGGCTGCTTTAAATTCTTTCATTGCAGCTACTACTAGCGCTTTAAAGAAAGGTGACAAATTAATCCTTGTAGGTTTTGGTACTTTTTCAGTAGCTAAAAGAGCTGCTAGAACTGGTCGTAACCCACGTACAGGTAAAGAAATTAAAATTGCAGCTAAAAAAGTTGTTAAATTCAAAGCAGGTGCAGACTTATCAGGTAAAGTAAAATAAGTTTATCCTTACTTTCTTAGGAAATCCCTTTGTTGTGAAACAAGGGGATTTTTTTTTCTCCTTACTATAATTATTTTACCTTAGCTCCTTCTAATATTCAATTTTGGAACTACCTGAAAACATATTAAAAAAATACTTTGGACATGCCGCTTTTCGTCCCCTACAAAAAGACATTATTCAAAGTGTTTTGGACAAAAAAGACACCATAGCCTTGCTCCCTACCGGGGGCGGAAAATCTGTGTGTTTTCAAGTCCCTGCGTTAATGATGGAAGGTGTTTGTGTGGTGGTAACACCGCTTATTGCTTTAATGAAAGACCAAGTTGAAAACCTAAAGCAACGTGATATCATGGCAGTTGCCTTATACAGTGGCATGAGCAAAAGAGAAATTGAATTTGAACTTGAAAATTGCATCAATGGTAAATACCGATTTTTGTATGTGTCGCCAGAACGTTTATTGAGTCAACATTTTTTAGGCTACGCACACCATATAAAAGTTAGCATGGTAGCCATTGATGAGGCGCATTGTATTTCGCAATGGGGTTATGACTTTCGACCACCCTATTTAAAGATTGCTGAGTTTAGAAATTATTACAAAGGCATTCCTTGCATAGCACTTACCGCTACCGCTACAAAAGTTGTGATTGCAGATATTGCCGAAAAACTTGAACTTAAAAAACACCAACTTTTTACCCAAAGTTTTGTAAGAAAAAATCTTGCCTATATTGTACAAAACGAAGAAAATAAAATTGAAAAAATAGCACATATCGCCAATAGAATTAAAGGCAGTGGTTTGGTATACGTAAGAAGCCGAAAAAAAACTGTGGAAATTACAAAGCTGCTTCAACAAAGAAATATAAGTGCCGATTTTTACCACGCAGGACTTGAATCGAAAGAACGCAATAAAAAACAAGAAGACTGGAAAAAAAATAAAATCAGATTAATGATTTGTACCAATGCTTTTGGCATGGGGATTGACAAGCCAGATGTGCGTTTTGTAATCCATGAAAACAAACCTGAAACCCTGGAAGCATATTACCAAGAAGCAGGTAGAGCTGGAAGAGACGGCAAAAAATCATATTGTATTTTTTTACACCATCCAGCAGATGATTTAAAAGATGCCGAAAACATTCTATCAAAATATCCTGAACCAGAACAAATAAAACGCATTTATGAATTGACCTGCAATTATTTAAAAATTGCACTTGGATCGGGTGCTGGCGAAAACTACAACTTCGACCTAAACAGTTTTTCGGAATTTTATAAACTCAATTATTTAAGCGTCTACAATTGTTTGAAAATATTAGAAGGCGAAGGCTATTTGCAACTTTCTGAAGCCATTCACTCCCCCTCTAGAATTAAGATTTTATGCGACTATCAAACACTTTACGAATGGCAACTCAAACATCCAATTATTGATGAATTATTTAAAGTATTGCTGCGTTCCTATGGTGGCATGTTCGATTTTTATACCAATATTTTTGAAAGAGAAATTGCCTTTCGGTTAAAAAAAACGGAAATATGGGTTAAAGAACAACTTGAGAAATTAATGAAAATTGAACTCATTGATTATGTTCAACAAAATGGTGAATCTAAATTATTAATGTTAGAAAACAGATTCCCTAACATTCATATTTCGATGGAAAAAATTGTCTTTTTACGCGCTCGTTATAAAGAAAAACTCGATGCTGTGAATGCGTATACACATAACAATAAAATTTGTAGAAGCAATTTTCTTGTGCAGTATTTCAATGAGGATTCAAAAGAAAAGTGCGGTGTATGCGATGTCTGTATTGAACAAGATAAAAAGGACTTAAACATACAAAAATTCAAGATGTACAAGCGGAGAATCGACCATTTAATCAATCTCGCAGACTTTCGCAGCAAAGACCTCGCCTTGCATGTAAATGCGACAGAAATTGAAGAATATACATTAATATTGCGATGGTTAAAGGACAATCAATATGCCTTTGAAACCAAAGAAGGATTTTGGAAATGGGCCACAAAAAAAACATAATCATTGCCATTACTGGCCATATCATAACCGATCAACGCATCATTCGAATTGCATCGAGTTTGCAAGCCAATCAATACAATGTAACCGTTTATTACCGCTCCTATTTTAAGCACCAAGGCACAGAAAAAAAGACCATTGGGCCTTATCCCTTTAAAATAAAAAAAATGACCTTTCTTTTTAATAAAGGGGTCCTTTTTTACAGTCTATTTAATTTGCGATTGTTGTTGTTACTTTTATTTAAGCGGGCCAATATTTATTGTGCAGTAGACAGCGACACATTGCTTGCCTTTACGCTCTTATCTAAAATAAAAAATGTACCGTTAGTTTATGATGCACATGAGTATTTTGCTGAAGTACCTGAATTGGAAAACAAAATACGTAAGAAAGCTATTTGGCATTGGATCACCCAAAAAGGTGTTCAACAAAGTTGCGCAAGATATACAGTATCTGAATCCTTAGCGCTTGTTCTTTCCGAACGCTACAAAGCGCCTTTCGAAACCATTCGCAATGTGCCATCCTACAAGGATAAAGACATACATATAAAATTTTCAAGACCAACCATTTTATACCAAGGTGCACTTAACAAAGGCAGAGAATTAGAACTCCTTATCAAGACCATGGAGCAATTGCCCGAATTTGATTGTTTAATCGTTGGTGAAGGCGATTTGAGCATTGCCTTAAGGGAACAATCCAAAAATAGTACAAACGTTCAATTTCTAGGCTTATTAAGCCCCGACAAAATTAAAACCATAACACAAAAAGTATTTTTTGGCTACAACCTTCTGGATGCAAAAAGTTTGAGTTATTATTATTCCCTTAGCAATAAATATTTTGATTACATGCAAGCAGGCGTGCCATCCATCTCATCTGCCTTGCCTGAATATGAATTGCTCAATCGGAAATGGGTTTGTGGCCTTTGCATTCCTAATACGGAAACGGATTTAATAAATTGTTTGAAAAAATACGCAAATGATCATTTGGCGTATGAAAAATTACAACAAAATGCTTTACTTGCATCACTGAATAACAACTGGGAAATTGAAAGCCAAAAGTTAGTTCAAATTTATACAGCCATTTGAGTAAGACCCTACATATTGTTGCCTTTGATATTCCGTTTCCAGCCGATTATGGCGGTGTTATCGATATCTATCATAAAATTAGATGGCTTCATAAACTTGGTATTCAAATTCATTTACATTGCTTTCAGTATGGCAGAAAGGAAGCGCCTGAACTAAATAAAATTTGTAAAAAAGTTTATTATTATCCGCGCAGCAAGTACCGAAATCCTTTTATTGGCGACCTTCCTTATATTGTAATGACACGTAACAATGAAGCATTGCTTACCAACTTACTTAAAAACAATGCACCCATACTTTTTGAAGGATTACATTCTACCTATTTCCTGAACCATCCGCAATTAAAAGACCGACTTAAATTTGTTCGCACCCATAACATTGAGCACGACTACTACAAAAATTTAGAATTAGTAGAGACCAGTTATTTTAAAAAATATTTCTTTCGCAACGAATCAGATAATTTAAAAAAATACGAAAAGATATTGCTAAACGCGCAGGTTGTTTTGGCCATTTCGCCTTCAGACAAAACCTACTTAAAACACAAATACCACAATGCTGTTCTGCTGCCAGCCTACCATCAAAACGACGAGGTAAATATTCAAGCTGGTACTGGCGATTATATTTTATACCATGGTAATTTAGGCGTTGGTGAAAATAATTTTGCAGCTTTGTATTTGGTCAATGAAATTTTCTCTCAAATATATTTTCCTGTGATTATTGCTGGTAGCAATGTAAGTAAAGAGTTGCGATACGCTTGTTCAAAATATCCGCACATTCAAATCAAAGAAGATTGGAACAATGAGCAAATTATGGAGGCAATTGGCAATGCTCAAATCAATGTTTTACCAACCTTTCAGGGTACTGGTATTAAATTGAAATTATTAAACTCACTCTATGCTGGAAGGCATTGTGTGGTTAATCCGATGATGGTTGACCATACAGGGTTAGAGCATGCCTGTCATATTGCCAAAACAAGTCAGGACATGGTCGATGAAATTAAAACATTACTCACCGTAGCATTTACAGAAACTGACATAAAAGCCCGAAAAAAGATATTGAATAACAGTTGTTATAACAATGAAGCCAATACCGAGCACTTGGTTCAACTCTTATTTCCATAAGGCTTTATGCAAACAGTAAGTTTAAAAAATACCGCTTACTTCTGTGGAATTGCCTTTGGCTTTCTTATTTTGTTTGCTTTTGTTTTTTATTTTGAGCGTTTAAACAGCGATGCAGGGTATTACTTTTTCTATGCAGTCAATTCACAAAACTTTCATGTTGAACATGGACGATTGGTCCTCATACTTGCAGAAACGCTTGTTGTTATCGGCACTTGGCTCCACCTTCCTTTAAAAGTCCTTGCAATACTCTACTCACTTACCCATGTTTTATTTTTTGGCGCACTTACTTGGGTAAGCCTTTCAAAATTTAAACATCAAAATGCAGCTATTCTAATTACGTTGTTGCAATTTATTGGTTTGCGCTATTCTGTTTTTACGCCTCAATTTGAATTGTATTACGGCCTATCGATGCTTGTCTTCACACTCGCCTACATTCAATTTTTACAAGAAAAAAAGACGACTTGGAAGCTTGTTAATTATGGCCTTGTAGCGCTTTTATTTACACTTATTTTCACATCGCATCCGATGGCCATTTATTGCACCTTTGTGGCTTTATTGCTTTTCTTTTACGACAAATCATACCGCCATACATGGATACTGGCGATTGCGCTATTATTGCTATATATTGTTTGGAAAAAATTTGCTGTCTCTGATTATGAAAAAAGCAAATTCAATGGGTTTAGCAATGCTTTATCTCTCAATCTAAATAACATTTTCAATAGTTCATTTATTTTTAAATGCATTCGCTTTTTATTCACCTATTACTGGGATTGTTTTATCATTTTTATACTGGGTTTAACTACCTTTCTATTGCACCGAAAATACAAGAAAGCCATCCTTTATTTATTGGCAATTAAAGGTGCTTTGCTCATAATATGGTTAATGTTTCCGCCAGACACTATGGGCCGATATATTGAACAGGTGTATTTCCCATTTGTATTTTTGACCTGCCTTTGGTTATTTGAAGAGGTAATATCTTTACGTCTGTTAGGTGTATTAGCAACCCTCATAATTTACAAATCAATTGCCATCACAAATGCTGGGAAAGAACTCCAAAAACGCAGTGAACAAATGGCCTATTTTGTTTCAAAAGCGCAATCCAAAACTGGCGCAAAGTTTTTTGTTACAGAAAAAGACATGGGCGCTGATTTATATGCTAAAGGCAATTGGTCGTATGGATTCGAAACACTTTTTTATGCAAGCATGAACGCTCAAAAAAATGTTAGCATAACAAAAGATGAGGACCTTCAATACAACGCTAATTTTAAAAAATTAAAACCTTCTGATTTTCTCTACAGACCTTTTGAGATCATGCAATACCAACAATTGAATAAACGCTATTTTAATTTGGACACTGGGTTGTACCAGCCTCTGCTGGAAATTAAATAAGCTTATTTCAATCTCACCAAAGTTACACCATCGCCTCCTAGTTGATCGCTTTCATGCTCAAAATGTTTTACAAGTGGGTTGCTTTTAAGTTGTTCTAAAATCAACTTTCTTAAGATCCCAAAGCCACGGCCATGCACGACTTTCAAATTGGTATGTCCCAGCAAGTGGGCATCTTCTAGCCACTGCTGTAATTTCAAAATGGCCTCCTCGCCTCTTACTCCTCGCAAATCTATATCTAAACTAAAACTACTCTGTTTATCAAACATGCGAACATTAAAGGTGGCTATTTTAGACTCCCTTTTCTGAGCAGTTTTACTTGTTTTATGCAACTCGTTAAGCGGTACCCACATTTTAATGGAACCAAATAAAACATGGGCTTTATCTTTTTTAATGGCCAATATTTCGCCCGCTACATTGTTATCGTTTTGTTTTACTACATCACCAACTTTTAGAGGATCTGTGTTTTTCAAAACCACTGGTTTTACAATTGGCTTTGGCACTATTTCAACCAAGGTTTCCTTGTATTCCGACAATTCCTTACGTGCCTCTTTTGTATGCTGCTTATCGGCCTTTGTTTGTTGAATTACCTGAATCGTTTTTTCGATTTTTTGATTGGCCTTGGTCACTATTTCAGAAGCCTTAGCTTTTGCTTCATTCAATATGTGTTGCTTATTTTCAGAGAGCTTATCTTTCAAACCAGTATAATCTTCTATCAGTTTATTAAGTTTTTCTTCTCTGTCGGCAATGCGCTTATTCGCATCTGCTAAAGCGGCTTTGTTCTTTTCGTTTTCTGCAATTAACTCTTCTAAATCGATGTGCTGTTTCCATTGATTTATATTTTTTGCTCGGTCAATTATGCGCTTATCTATTCCGACTTTCGAAGACACTTCGAGCGCAAACGAGCTACCTGGCTTGCCTAGCTCGAGTATAAACAAGGGTTCCAATTTTACGACATCGTAAACCATCCGAGCATTTTGTACACCTTGTGTTTGACCAGCCCATGCTTTTAAATTCCCAAAGTGAGTTGTCACCACGCCAAAGGCCTTACTTTCTAAAAAATTTTCAAGAATGGCTTGCGCTATGGTACTCCCAATTGAAGGATCGGTGCCGTTGCCTAACTCATCAATTAAATACAATGTTTCTGAATTTGCATTTGCCATCATGTATTTCATGTTCATTAAATGGCTGCTGTAAGAACTCAAGTTGTTTTCAATGGATTGGTTATCGCCAATATCAATGAATAGTTGATGGTAAACAGGCATCTTACTTCCATGTTCTACAGGCACAGGTAAACCACATTGGTACATGTACTGCAACAAACCAATGGTTTTAAGTGCTATACTTTTTCCACCGGCATTAGGCCCCGAAATAACGACCATATGGCAAGCTTCATCGACATGGAAATTCAATGGCACTAATTTTTTGTTATCCTTCTGCAATAACATATACAATAAAGGATGTCTGGCATTGATTAAATGTAAATCATCTTTTCGTTGAACCATAATGGGCTCTATGGCATTCAATTTTGAAGATAGAATGGATTTTGCGTAAGTAATATCAAGAAAAGCTGTGTATTGCACGTGCTGCCAAATAATCTGCTTATAAGGGGCCAATTGCGCGGTTACTTGTTTCAAGATGCGCTCTATTTCCTTTTTCTTTTCAAATGACAATTCTTTTAAAGCGTTGTTTTCCTCGAAACATTCAATTGGTTCGATGTAAAGGAATTTTCCACTTTGCGAATCATCATGTACAAAACCTTGAATTTTCTTTTTATGCTCTGCAATTATTGGTATAACCAAACGCTCATTTCGTATCGTTATTTCAGTATCGCCTGCCCATCCATTTTGTTTTGCTAAATTGTATTTAGACAATAATATTTTTCTTACCTCCTTTTCCTTGGCTGAAATTTGCTTGTTGATTTGCCATAATTCTGGCGATGCATCAGGCTTTAAAAGTCCTTCTTTGTCTATCACCTTTGCCACAATCAGAATAGCAGCTTGCAAACTAATTAAATGGCTTTGGGCAGCCTTTAAATAAGCATAACCTGTCTCCTGATTGGCGATTGCTGTAAAATTTGATTGCATTGCACTAAGGGCAATAAACAATTGTTGAAGTTCATCCTCATAAAGCATGGTGCCTTCTATCTCTAATTTCTGCAAGGCATCTAGAAGTACATCCAAATTCTCTGGCAATTCCAAAACATGTCCGCTGCTAGTGAGTTGACCTATTTCACCAATTTGACGTATACTTTGATGAATGCTTTCGGTATTGGTTAAAAAATTTAACTTATCTATGCGTTGCTTACCAAGATCGGTTTTGCAAAACTGAACCAAGTTGCTTTTGATTTTATCGAACCCCAATTTTTCTTCAATGTTTTGGGGATATAAGTTAATTGTCTGATTTGATTTCAAGGCTATATTGTTGCGCTAAATTAGGATTCATAAGCCATTTTTAAAAACAGGGGCCAGTAATCTGGAAACGATTTCTGAACAACCGATGCCTTGTCTATGGTTATATTTTTTTCGAAAGCAAAGATACTACATGCCATGGCAATGCGATGGTCTTCATAACTTTTAAATGCATACGAATCTGTTGAAGGAACAACAAAATCCATCAAAAGTTCATTCTCATTGATTGAATTTAAGTTTGCACCTACTTGCAACAAATTGTAACGCATGGCCTCTATGCGATTGCTTTCTTTAAGCACTAGATTTTTAACACCCGTAAAATGGGCCTTAATTCTCAAATAAGCACAGGTAGCAGCAATCACAGGGAACATATCGGGGGTATGGGTAAAATCAAAATGAATCTGTTTTGGCAAATTCAAATCATCGCTAATCACACTTATACCATTGGTAATGTTGCTGGCATTGATTACAACACCTAAACTTTCATAAAAAAGTTTGGCAACTTTGTCGCCTTGCTTTGAATCGATTGACAAAGCAGGCATTTCTATTTTACTTTTTCGCGCAGTGGCCCATGCTAAAACAAATGCGGCAGCGCTCCAATCGGCTTCGACTATTAATGGCACTGACGCCACATAGCTTGATTTTGGCACATTGTACTGATTGGACTGTCTATTCACTGACACACCGCATACGCGCATCGCATCTAAAGTCAAATCAATGTAGGGTTGAGAATTCAATTCGCCTGTAGAAATTATATTGAGCCCATGGTTTAAATAGGGCCCAATTAATAACAAGGCACTTAAAAACTGACTGCTCATTCCACTATCAATGGTTACGCTTTCGCAATGCAAGTCAATTCCTTTTTCTATGGTCAAGGGTAAACACCCTTCCTTTTCTAAATAAATAATTCGACAACCAAGTTGACTAAGTGCATCTACCAAAGGGGCAACAGGCCGTTTTTTAAGGCTTGCATTTCCACTTATGATAACACGTAAATCTTTTAATGCTGCGTATGCCAAAAAAAAACGCATGGGCGTACCTGCATCTTCAAAATCGACATGACCAGTCGGATGCATCAAAGCCTTTTGCAACAATAGTGTATCATTGCTACTTGAAATATTTTGTAGGATAATTGATTTAGCATTAGCCAATGCTTGTATGATTAAATACCGATGGCTAATACTTTTCGATGCGGGTAAATCGATCGAACCATCAAGTATGTGTTTTTTAACTAATGGCAGTTCAAGCATGCAATAAAATTTTCTGAATTTCATTAAGCATGATGCCAACTTTAACTTTGCCTTTGCCAATACCGGTTGGCAATGAAAAGATAATTTCGTGCTGACTGTTCTTTTTATCCATGCTTAACAAAGGCATTATGGCCAAAATATCCTCCGAACTTAATTCATTTTGTTGGGTATGAATGGCGATACAATCAATGATGATGTTTAATTCATCTTCGTTGATCATCCCAAGGGCAAAAGCAAGGCGTGTTTCTGCCATCATCCCTTTTGAAATAGCGAATCCATGCTTTATGGGCTGTTCAATATTTAAACGGTAGGTTTCGTAGGCATGTCCAATGGTATGACCGAAATTAAGCAATTGGCGTTCACCTTGATCATATAAGTCGCGTTCGGTAATCTCCCATTTGGTTTTTGCAGCAACTGGTATTAAATGTTCAATTGCATTTCCATCCTTAATCGCATTGAATAGTAATTCATTTGCAATAACACCGGTCTTAATCATTTCGGCAAGTCCACTTTTAATTTCTTCGGTTGCCAAGGTTTTTAAAAAATGAGGATCAATAAGAATTACTTCAGGCAAAGCAAACGTACCTAAGTAATTTTTATGCAATTGAAAGTCGATGCCTGTTTTACCACCTATGCTTGCATCCACCATGCCTAACAATGTTGTAGGGATATTGATGAATTTAATTCCACGCATATAGGTAGCGGCGGCAAAACCGCCAATATCTGTCAGTACGCCTCCGCCTAAATTAACAATTAGGGCAGAGCGATTGGCTTTTAGATGTATTAAATTTTTTATTATGAAGGCATAGGTTTCAATTTCTTTATTGACCTCACCTGCTGGTATTACAATCAGATTATTAAAAGCACCAATAATTGGCAAACAGTGTTTTTCAGTATTTACATCGCAAATAAAAACGAGCTGATTAACACTGTTTTCAGCACAGAAATCCTCTAAACTTTTTTTAACATTTTCGGTATAAATTATCCGACCTTTGGTCATTAGCCTTTTATTTTATCATAAAATAATTTGTTGGCTGGATCCATTCTAGAAAGTAATTCAACCGCCTTATTTTGTTCAGCTGTTGGTGCTTCCTTAAAGATTTCAATAAGCTCTTTATATTTTGCATTAAAGAAAACTTTCACTAGCATACTATTAGGGAAAATGCGCGCAAGTTCTTGAAACTCTTCCAAAGATTTAAAAATTGCATCGCGCCCTTTTGTAACATCTTTATGCATAATATCCAGACCATTTAAATGGTAATCAAAAAGCGATTTCCTCAAGGGTTTATAACGTTCACTTACTAAATTATCAATTAAATAGAAACGATTTTTCAAACTTTTTCCATCATTTGGGCGCCATCCATTCATGGTTTGACTGGCATTTAGAATCTCTCTGGCCTTTTGGTAATAGGGCGTTCCTCCATTCAGGGCATAGGTATCGTAATTCAATCCTAAAACGACATTCACATAAAAAGCAAGCACCCCTGTTAAATTATAAACATTCGATCCAGGTTGGTATTCCATGGCTTGAAATTCCTGGTATTGAAAATCAAAATCTTCATCTAACTGATTAAAAATTACTGTAGAATAGGTGCTGCCATATACTGGGCGGGTGGCTTGAATTTGAATACTACCCGAAAAATCATTGGAATTCAATTCATAGTTTTTTATATCAATTAAGATATTCATTTTGAATCTTTCAATGTTGGTTACCTTATCGGCACACCATAATCTTTGATTGATAAATTGTGAGATGGAACCTTTTAAGGATTCGAAAATTTGGGTGTTAGAGATTTGAACAGTTGGATGAATAACTGTAATTGTAGCATCAATATCTTGTGCTTTTAGGGTTGAAACAAAAAAGAAAGCACCTAAAAAAAAGGTCTTACTCAATTGGGCTATAACATTTTTAGTACGCATTCAGCTATATCTTTGGCTACTTCGGTTTTTGACTTTAATGGAAACTCAAAAATAGCACCATTTTTTAAAATAATTGTTATTTGATTTGTTTCGAATTGAAATCCTGCACCAGCATTGTTTAAAGTATTTAGAACGATGGCATCGGCATTTTTATTGTTTAACTTTATTTTGGCATTCTCAAGTTCATTATTGTTTTCGAGTGCAAACCCAATAACGATTTGATTGTTTTTTTTCGAATGGCCAAGTGTTGAGAGGATATCTGGATTTTTTACTAAGCGAAGGGTTAATTCCTCCTCCTTCTTTTTAATTTTTACCTCACTGAATTCTGCGGGTCGATAATCTGCAACAGCTGCGGCCATAATTGCAATGTCCATTTTATCAAAATAGTGAAGACAAGCATCGAACATTTGATTGGCCGATTCAACCATGGTTACTTTTACATTTGGATGGTCAATTTTAATGTTAACCGGGCCAGAAATCAAGTAGACTTCAGCACCCATATCAGCTAAGACCTCGGCTATTGCATAGCCCATTTTACCACTTGAATAATTGCCAATAAATCGAACTGGGTCAATTTTTTCGTAGGTGGGCCCTGCAGTGATTAAAACCCTTTTGCCAAAAAACGAAAGATTAGGTAAGGTGCTCAAGTATTTTATTTAATATAGTTTCCGGTTCTGCTAAACGTCCTTTTCCAACCAATCCGCTTGCTAATTCTCCTTCTTCGGCTTCAATCAAATGGTTGCCATAAGCTTGTAGTAATTTAATATTGTTTTGAACTGCAGGATGTAAATGCATGTCTAAGTCCATTGCAGGTGCAAAAAACACTGGACATTTGGCAGATAGATAGGTAGCGGTTAAAAGATTATCACAAAAACCATTGGCCATCTTTGCAATGGTATTGGCGCTAGCTGGGGCTATAATAAAGAGATCGGCCCACAACCCTAACTCAACATGGTTATTCCACTCTCCCGAATGGTTGATATAAAATTCTGATAGGACTGGATTTTTACTAAGTGTGGCGAGTGTTACTGGTGCAATAAATTCCTTCGCAGCAGAGGTCATAATGACCTTCACTTCGGCTTGCTCCTTTATTAACAAACGCGTTAGATAGGCGGCTTTATAAGCTGCTATACTACCCGAAACGCCAAGTAAAATATGTTTATTCTTCAGCCTCATTTTCAGGCAAACGATAATAAATTTTACCGTCAATAAATTCCTGAGTAGCCACTAAGGTTGCTTTAGGGATTTTCTCGTAATACGCACTGATTTCGATTTGCTCTCTGTTTTCATGCACTTCTTCTAAGTTATCATGGTCGGTCGCAAATTCTGAAAGTTTGCTAGACAACTCTTCTTTAACCTGCGCTGAAATTTGGTTAGCTCTTTTAGCAATTACCACAGCAGATAAATACAAATTACCAGAAATAGCTTCCAGTTCTTTTAAGTTACGTGCCTCGGCACTAGAGGATATTTTGATATCTTTCATTATTGATGATGTTATTTTTGTTTATGTTTGGTTAATTCTTTTGTGGCTTTTGTATTCAATTCTTCTGCCATCTTGTAGTATTTATTGGTTACTCCGTGGTTATTTGCAAATTCTTTAAATTCAACAAAAACAGCACTGTAACGTTCTTCCTTTTTATCGTCTACACTGTATTTGGCATACATATAGGCAGCCTTTACGATCATGTATTCAATTTCGTCTTTGTTTTCAATATCAGGAAAATCTTTGATGGTGTTTTTAAAAGATATTGAAGCAGCTCTATAGTCTTCAATTTTATAAAACAACATGGCTGTCTCATAAGATTTTTTCTGCAAAGTCTTTCTTAACTCAGCGATTTGTTCGTTGCATAAGTCGCGGTAAATCGTTGTTGGAAATTGATCCAGAAACAACTGCAT
Source organism: Bacteroidota bacterium (assembly GCA_947450015.1). Classification (GTDB taxonomy): domain Bacteria; phylum Bacteroidota; class Bacteroidia; order NS11-12g; family UBA955; genus JABMMZ01. The sequence continues at coordinate 13,936 of CANFUB010000001.1, forward strand.
TTCAGCAATGGCTTTCTCTGTGCTTACTTGTTCTAAATAATATGGAAGGGCATCACGGTAAAGACAGTGCACATACATATAGCTGCATTCTTCGGAGTGTTTGCTCTTAAAATAATTTTCAGTGTAGTTTTTAAAATGGAAGGAAGCCAATTCGAATTGACCTAAACCATAATAGCAGTAACAGTAATAGAAATAGATTTCTTCTGCTTTTTCTTTTCCTCTATAGGCCGTCAAAAGCTCTTCAAGCAATGGCAATGCCCTCACATAGTCCTTTTTCTTATATTTCTCAATGGCCATGGCATACTTCTGATCGAGAGTACCTTTTTTAATCACCGTGGCATATTCGGTGCAGGCACTCAATAAAGTAAGGGTTAGTATGAAAATAAGGGGACGCATAGCTACGAATTTGCAAAAATAATACATTTATAACGATTATTTACCAAATTTTGTTACAATAATCCTTCATCAGCAAAACTGAAATACTGTTTTTGGGTAATGATTAGGTGATCCATTAGGGTAATATCAAGTAATTTACCTGCAGCCCTTATTTTATTCGTTAAATCCTTGTCCTGTTCGCTGGGCGATAAATTACCTGAGGGATGGTTGTGACAAACAATAATGCCTGTTGCCATTTGATCGATTGCTAACTTGAAAATCTTTCTTGGATCGGCCACAGTTCCTGTTATTCCACCCTCGCCTATTCTATGCTCTGCGATTACAGCGCCCGACCGAGATAGACAAAGCAACCAAAATTCTTCATGGTTTAGATCTTGAACGTGGTGTCTTAAAATTTCATAAGCATCTTTACTACTTTTAATTTTAGGTACTGCTCTCGCTTGGTTTTGTTGCCGCCTGCCTGCTAACTCAATAGCCGCAACAATTGTAATGGCTTTGGCAGGACCAATCCCATCAATCTTACAGAGATCTTTTACAGTCAATTTCGCCAACTCATCGAGACTGCGGTTAGACTTTTCAAGAATTTCTCGCGCTAAATCAATCGCACTTTTTTTGCGTGTACCAGTTGCTAATAAAATGGCTAGAAGTTCAACGTTGCTGAGCGCTCCCTTGCCTTTTAATACTAATTTCTCACGTGGCTTTTCGTCATCCGATAGGTTTTTAATTGCAATAAATTCGGCCATTTAATTGCAAAATAATTGTTTTTATTTAAATTCAAAATGGTTTGCCCTAATAATTAGGTGCCATAAGCCCTTATTTTATTAAGAACAGCGGTAAAATCTGCTGGCAACTCACTTTCGAAATGGATAAATTGTTTAGTTGATGGGTGAATGAAACCCAAGGTACGTGCATGCAAAGCTTGACGTGGCATCAGTTCAAAACAGTTTTGAATAAATTGCTCATACTTTGGCAATTTGCTGTATTTCTGAATCTTCATACCTCCATAGGATTCATCGGCAAACAATGGATGTCCAAGATGTCTCATATGGGCACGTATTTGATGGGTTCTACCAGTTTCCAATTTACATTCAATCAATGTGCAAAATCCGAATCTTTCTAAAACAGTATAATGTGTAACAGAATGCTTTCCAACGCTTTCATCCATATAAACGGCCATTAACTTTCTATCCTTTTGATCGCGCGCAAGATTTGCATCGATGGTTCCCTTATCTTCTTTTAAATCGCCCCAAACCAACGCATTGTAAACCCTGCTAATACTGTGATCAAAAAACTGCTTGGCCAAATAAACCAATGCATCTTCAGTCTTCGCGATTAAAATCAAACCGCTTGTATCTTTATCAATGCGGTGCACCAAGCCCGGTCGCATCTCGTCAGAGTATGCTGGCAATTGTTGAATATGGTATAACAAAGCATTGACAAGTGTTCCTGTGTAATTATTATATCCTGGGTGCACTACCATGCCCGGATTTTTATTTACCAAAATAATAGACTCATCTTCATAAGCTATTTCAATAGGTATATTTTCTGCGATAAGTTCTGGATTGCGAGGCGGATTAGGTAAAACAACGGTTATAATATCGGTTGGCTTAACTTGATAATTGCTTTTAACTTGTTTGTCGTTGACTAAAATTGTGCCCAAATCAATCGCCTTCTGCACCTTGGTGCGGGTGGCATTTTCAATCTTTTGCGTCACATATTTATCTAGACGCATCAGTCCTTGACCCTTATCAGCTATAAATCTGAAGTGTTCATATAATTCCTGATCCTCTAACAAATTTTCCTCGAATTCACTATCCATAAAGTGTGCAAAGGTAGAGGGTTATTATTATTTGTAATGAAATAATCGCAACTTTACTTATTTTTGCATTTAAATAATTATGTCAGAAATAAAACAAATGGAAGTAATAACACACGAATTCTCATTAGAACAATTTAATTCTCAAATTCAATTTGCCATCGCTAACTACAAGGCCCATGGCTTATCTGCTAACAGTTTCGACAACATTGTAATTGGTGGTTTAGGCGGAAGTGGTATTGGCGGAAGAATTGCTAAGGCTTATTTTGCCGATAAATCATCCTTGCCAATCGAGGTTTATAGTGATTATAATTTACCAAAATACACATCTGTAAAATCTTTGGTTATTCTTTGTTCTTACAGTGGTTCAACTGAAGAAACATTAGCTTTGTATGAGCAGGCAAAAGCCATCGGTTGTTCTATCATTTGTATATCTTCTGGGGGCGAATTGTATCAAAATGCAACCCAAGATCAATACCCGCTCTATGTGATTGAAACAGGTTATCAGCCTAGAATGGCTTTAGGCTTTTCGTTAAGTTATTTATTGTTAATCCTTGGCGATTTATTTGGTGTTGAAACAAAAAAAGAACTTGAAAACAACCAAGCAATTTATAATAACCGTGCTGAGTATCAAAAATTAGCAATGGATATCCTAAACATTTTTGAAGGTAAAGAAAACACCAAATTTGCAGTTGTTACCGACAATGCAACTGAGGCCGTTGGCATTCGTTTTTGTCAACAAATTCAAGAAAACGCAAAATCGGAAGCATTTGTCAATGTATTGCCAGAAGCTAATCACAATGTTTTTGAAACGTATTACGGTGAATTGCCAACCAATTTCATCTTTATCAATAGCAACACAAATTCTCGTAACAATGGCCGTTTTGCTTATTTAAAACAATTGTTAGAGAAACAAAATAATACAGTGGTTGAAATCAATTTGAAAGATGCCTCTATTTTCGAACTTTACAAAGCCATCTATATTACCGATTGGTTTTCAATTTATTTATCAGACAAACGCGGTAGTGATAAAATGCACGTGCCAAACATCATGGGATTGAAAAATTTTCTTAAGACCTTTTAATGAAACTAGTAACATTTAAAAATAATAATGTTAGCCGCTTGGGCATATACACCAACGGTAAAATATACGATAGCCAAGCCCATAACAATGTCCTTCCTGATAACATGCTTAGCTTGTTAAACGGTGGTGAGGCAAGTATGGATGCTATGCGCAAGGCAGAATTGGAAATCAATGAAGGTAAAACAAGTGTAGAAGGAATTCCTTATTCTGATAACATTTTGCAAGCACCAATTCCAAATCCTACAAGTTGCAGAGACGGCTACGCATTCAGGCAGCATGTAGCTGCAGCAAGAAGAAACAGAAATGTTCCAATGATTGCTGAGTTCGATGAATACCCGATTTTTTACTTCACCAATCACAATGCCATTCAAGGACCTGGTGACATCTGGTGCATGCCCGACCATTTTCAAAAACTAGATTTTGAATTAGAAGTGGCCGTTGTTCTTGGTAAAAAAGGTAGAAACATAAAAGCAGAAAAAGCAGATGAATACATTGCTGGCTATACAATTATGAATGACATGAGTGCGCGCACACTTCAAATGGAGGAAATGTTGTTAAATTTAGGTCCAGCAAAAGGAAAAGACTTTTCTACGGTGATTGGACCCTATATGATTACACCTGATGAGTTGCAGTCGTATTTGATTCCTGCCAAAAACAACCATACTGGCAATAACCATAATTTAGCCATGAAATGCTGGGTAAATGGCGTGGAAGTAAGCAGTGGTAATGTTGGTGATATGGACTGGACATTTGCCGAAATAATTGAACGTTGCGCTTATGGTGTAGACGTTTGGCCAGGAGATGTAATTGGTAGTGGAACAGTGGGCACAGGTTGCTTTTTAGAGCTCAATGGTACAGGTTTATTAAACGACAAAGCATTTAAGCCACAATGGTTACAAGCCAACGATGTAGTAGAAATGGAAATTACTGGTTTAGGCAAGCTCACCAATACGATTAAAGCTGTTGAAACTGATTGGTCTATCCTAGCGTTAAAAAAAGCGCAGCAAGCAATTTAAATTTCATTCAATGATATAAAAAAAGACCTTCTAATTGGAGGTCTTTTTTTTTGCTCGCAAAAAAAAAGGAGCTCAGTTTTACCTGAGCCCCTTTTTAAAATAATAATAGTATATCTTAGTTTGCAACAGTGATCTTGGTAGTTGTGGTTACATCATTGATTGTAACTTTAACTAAGTAGATGCCTTTGGCAACATCTCCAAGATTTACTGAGGCAGAATTTTCGTTTGTAGTTTGACTCGCAATTTTTGAACCTAACAAGTTATAGACTTCAATCTTCATGATGCCACCATTGCTATTGCTAACTGTGAATGCACCATTGTTTGGATTAGGGTATATTTTTAAGCCAGTTACATTGTTAATATTTGCAACAGATGAGGTAGCTGAAACAAGTTTTGTTGTTTCGCAAGAACAACCAGCACTGTTTGTAGCAATCATTTTTACTTTAAATCCACCTGCATATAAGAATTGATAGGCTGGATTTTTTAATGTTGATGCTCCACCTTCACCAAAGTACCATTCGTATTTGGTGTAAGTACCAATCACAGGGGCAAATTGGTATTTCATAAATCCTTGGTTCACAATTGTAAAATCACAGGTTGGAGCTTGACTTACGGTAACTGTCTTTGTAATAGTATCAGCACAACCATTCGTATAAGAAGCAGCCAATGTAACAGTATAAGTAGTTGTTACTGCAGGATTGTACAAACGCTTTGGAGAGGCCTCGGTGCCTGTTCCATTACCAAAGTCCCATTTATAATTAATGTTTCCTTTGTCGCCAGCTGTAAGATTAACAAAATTCAATGTTTCACCAGAACAAATATCATTGGCCGTAAAATTGGCTTTAGGTTGAATTAATACAGTAAAGTCTTTTGAAGTTTCACCCACACATCCGTTGGTATATTGTGCTTTCAATGTTGCACTAAATTTACCTTCATAAGGCCAAGTGCGAGAAACGTTCTTTTGAAATGATGTGTAATTATCTGAGAAGGTCCAAGTGTAATTTGGATTTGCAACATCTTCAACTGTAGTATTCGTGAAAACTGTTGGAATTTTTCCACAGAATTGATCACCAACAAAAGTTGGAACTGGTGCTGGTTTAACTACCACTTGTTTGATAATAGAATCTTTGCAACCAAATTCTGATACAGCCGTTAATTTAACATTGTATGTTTTAGCAATATCAAAGGCGTGCACGCCATCTTTAGTAGTAGATATCTTACCATCTGAATAATCCCATAGCGCACCTTGATCACCCATAGAGATTGTAGAAGTATTTGAAAGTGTAATCGGTGTTTTAGCACATACTGGTGTAGCTGGCGCTGTAAAGTCGGGCACAGGTACTGCAAAAGTATAGGCATTTCTCGTTTGACTTGCAGCACATCCATTGGCTGTGGCTGTAAGGGTTACTTTGTATGCGCCAGGAGCGCTGTAAAGGTGGCTAGGGTTTGATGAAGTGGCATGAACTGAGGCATCTCCGAAATCCCAATCATAAGTAATAGCACCTGATGAAATGGTTGTCTGATTTTGGAATGTTACCGGTGCGCCTTGGCATTTATTTAATGGACGGAATTTAACTTGAGGAATATCGCCAACATTTACTGTAATGATGGTATCTTTTACAATACCGTAAGGAAAGCTTGTTGCAACTAACTTAACATTGTATGTGCCTGCCATGGCATACTCATGTATTGGATTTGTATTATCTGAAGAATCGCCATCACCAAAATACCACATGTAAGTACTAGTTCCAGAATGTATGCTTGTTGTATTATCAAAATTCGTGAAATCACCTAAACAAATTGCACCAGGTAGTTTGAAATTAGGCTTTGGTGTTGGCACCACTCTAACAGTTCTAGAAATTGTGCTATCACAACCGTTAGGGGTATTCATAATTTTATATGAGAAAGTAATGTTACTATCCAAATAATTACTATTACCTGTGAAAGATAGTATAGCATTATTCCCACCACTTGGATTGGTTAAACTATAATTTCCAGAAGGAACAACTACACCATACTTGGTTTTTGCCACTACAGAACTGATAAACCAAGTACTCCCGAAGTTAGCATTGCTATAACCCGAAGGCGGTGTTAATTCATATTTATTGGTTTTACCAATTTCAACAACATCTGGTTGTGCTGGCGATCCAATACTCGCCTTTCCTTGAAAAACAGAACCCGTTATCATCGTTGCACCTGAAGGTGAGCCATAAGTTGTTACAGTAGTATAAAGACTATCATTTTGACGGTTTCTGTCATGATCTGTATTTAAAATCTTCACCGATTGATTAGATACTACTTTATGTGTTAAAAATACAGAAGGAATTACAATGGTTGTATCATTACCAGCAGCTAAATTATCTAATTTAACATAGCGTGAAATTCTACCTTGACCTGGCATATCAATACCTAAATTGAAGCCTTTGGCAGAGTCAGGACCGTAGTTTTTTAATTTAAGGGTTAAATCTGAACGGTGATTAGTACATATTGGGTTAGGATTTAAAGTTGCAGATGTTAACTCCAAATCAGGTTTACAATCATTATTGAAACAATAAGACACGTCATCTATCCAAAATTGAGAAGCCCAATTCACACCAAAAATATCTAAGTATGAAACTTGGTTGACACCATTTGAAAATGTACCTTGAGAAACACCATCAATAAATACCTCCCAAACGTTGGTATCAAAATTAACATCGATTCCAAGTTCGAACCATTGCCCTTGAGGAAAATAACCGAAAAGCTTGTCAACGTAGAAAGAGCCATCATCGTACATGTAAAAATCTAAAGCCCAACTTGAACCGATACTAGCACCACCTTGAAAGTTAAAGTAGGCCGAATTACCATAAGGTATCTTCCATTTTGAACGGAATTTAAATGTACCTGTTTTGTGTACGCCATTAAAAGGCAGAACGATGTCTTGAGGACCACCGCCATAAGGAGAATCGTAAAAGATAGAATTGCTTCCGCTGAAAGCATCGTCGTTTACGATATAAATATCTTCATAGGTACCCGGACTGTTGCTCCAGGTTGTCCAACCTGTACCTTGATTGCCTAGATAATCACCAGCATTGTAGCTATCAAAATCATCTTTGAAAGATTGTGAGAAACCAATTGGTAGTAAAAGAGAAAAAAGAAAAATTAGTGTAATTGTTTTTTTCATGATAGTGTGTTGTTTTAAACGAATAGTATGTTTAGTTAATTATTTGAATTAGCGTTGCTTAATTGTCCTTCAAATATATACATAAAATTTGTTAAATAACATAAAATCTGACATCTATCAGTCATTTTTTTTAAAAAAAATATTGTAAAATATTGGTAAAAATTGCAAAAAAAGTAAGTATTTCAACTCAATCCCCACCTACACCTTCAATAAGAAAGCAACTGATTATCAATTAATAAGACCTATTAAATATTTGAAAAGACTAAAAAAGAATCAAAATTGGCTTAAAAACCAACCTTTTAGCGCTTGAATTTCATGTTGTTCATGTTCTTCATCATTTTGCGCATATCGTTGAATTGACTAAGGAGTTTATTCAAATCCTGTATGTTTTTACCACTTCCTTTTACAATCCTATTTTTTCTAGAAGCGGTCAAAACTTCTGGGTTTTTTCGCTCAGTTGGCGTCATCGAAAGTATCATTGCTTCAATTCCCTTAAAAGCATTCTCATCAACATCCATATCTTTAATTTTATTGCCAACACCGGGTATCATTCCCATCAAATCTTTGATGTTACCCATCTTCTTTATTTGTTGAAGTTGACTTAAGAAATCCTCAAAATCGAAATTATTCTTACTAATTTTCTTCTGAAGACGTGCCGCTTCTGCTTCATCGTATACAGATTGTGCCCTTTCAACCAAGCTCACCACATCTCCCATACCCAAAATCCTGCTTGCCATCCTTTCAGGATAGAAAACATCGAGGGCATCTAGCTTCTCGCCATTACTAACAAATTTAATGGGCTTATTTACTACCGACTTGATCGACAAAGCCGCTCCACCGCGCGTATCACCATCCATCTTCGTTAAAACTACCCCATCAAAATCGAGTCGATCATTAAAGTTCTTTGCAGTATTCACCGCATCTTGACCGGTCATCGCATCAACTACAAATAAGATTTCCGAAGGCTTAAGTGCCATTTTTACATCATAAATCTCTTGCATCATCTGCTCATCAATGCTTAAACGACCAGCTGTATCTATAATGACCACATTGTGGTTATGCTCTTTGGCATACTTCAATGAATTAAGGGCTATTTCAACTGGATTTTTATTCTCAATTTCGGTATAAACACTTGTATTAATTGATTCACCTAATACTTTTAATTGCTCGATAGCTGCAGGGCGGTAAACATCACAAGCTACTAACAGCGGATTTCTTCCTTTACTCTTAATATATTTTGCTAATTTTCCTGAAAACGTTGTTTTACCAGAACCTTGCAAACCAGAAATTAAAATAATTGCAGGATTCCCTGTAATGTTTATGTCCTTCTGATCGCCACCCAATAATTGAATTAATTCATCATTAACAACCTTGGTTAATAATTGACCTGGCGATACGCTCGTTAAAACATTTTGACCTAAAGCCTTCTGCTTTACTTGATCCGTAAATTCCTTGGCAATTTTAAAATTAACATCGGCATCTACCAGTGCACGTCTAATTTCTTTAAGTGTTTCGGCAACATTAATCTCAGAAATTCTACCATGACCCTTTAGCGTTTTAATCGCCTTTTCAATTTTTAAACTTAAATTCTCGAACATAAAAAACTCACCTTTTTGAAGACTGCAAAAGTAGGTGAACTGCGGCTTATCGCAAAAGGGTAATTACACCATCGAGATTAAAATTTTTCGCCCCATCTAAACTAAGCGCTTTTAATTTATAGAGATAGTGCCCCTCTTGACAAGGTTTGCCCATAAATGTACCATCCCAACCTTGTTGCACATCATTAGATTCAAAAATCCTTTCACCCCATCGATTATAAATTTCTAGGTGATAATCAAGAATTGGATTGCCGGTTTTATTGTATACTAAAATGGCACTAGGAATAAAGATCTCGTTATTTCCATCTTTGTTAGGCGTAAACACATTCGGCACCCATACTTGTGACTCGGCAATTAAACAAGCGACATTCGAACGACTTGTAACACCTCCAACAGAATCTTTGATTGCGGTTACATAGAAGCAAATGGAATCATCTAATTTATCGTCCTTGTATTGGAAAACATTGGTTATGCTATCAACCTTTGAAAGGAAGTTATAGGAATTTTTATCGCGTAGAAATATTTCATATTGTTTGATTCCACTGTACCAATATTCATATGGATTCCAATTCAATTGATTCACATAGTTGGCAGTGCTTCCCTTTAACAAGATGGTTTTCGAGATACTACTAGTTGGCGAGAAATTACCACAATGGTCTTCCGCACGAATGGTGTAGGTATAAGAGGTTTCGTTGGTATTTACATTAATCCCTTTATCAATAAACCCAGTGCTATCGCTGGTTGCATAATTATTGTCGACACTGCTACCAATTGCATACCTCGAAATATGATAGGTCTCTACATTTTTTACAAAATTATAAGGCAACCATCTAGTATACGTTGCGTTATCAGAGAGCACGGTAGTAGCAATTGGCTTCACCGCTTCTGTCGGGAATACATACTTAGGGGTACCGCAAGCTGTGTTACTTTGAGAACGCCATCTTTTGTTTTTCTCAACAGCTATGATATAGTAGCAATAGTTTTTATTGCACAGTTTTTTGTCTGCAAATGAGGTAATTTTACTACCCACTGAATCGTGTAATTTAAATGCTCCCCCATTTTCACTTCGGTAAATATAATACTGTCCAACACCAATATTAGACCCGTTGTCCCATCCCGAATAGGCCAACCAACTTAAGCGCAATTCGTTCACAGAGTCGACCACATTGAGCAACATCGTGCAATGCGATTTGGCTGTTTTTCCTTTCACATTACAATTATCTAAGGTATTAAGTGTGTAACAATACCTTAGCTTCGATACATCAATACCTGATTGAACTTTAAATGTTGTATCAAACCTATCTGAAGTTGAATAAATATTGGTAAGTCCAGAGAAATCTTTGTAAAGGTTGTAGCCTATAAAACGGCTATAAACAGACTTTGACCAATTGATGTAAATATCATTATTGTTTTGAACGGTCACAAAGTTAACTGGAGGCGCTTGCAGACCCAATGTATCATTCACATAAACAAACTTAGTAAAGGTGTCTGTACAATTATTTTTATCCTTTACGAACAAAACCACTTGGTTTAATTTTATATTATTAAAAGTAAAGGTTGGATTCTGTTTTGTTGAAGAATCTTTGTAAGTACTTGGATTTCCAAAATCCCACAACCATTGTTTAATACTGCTATTTGAAGGCAAACTATTGGCTGTGAAATTAATCGATGTATTGTAACAAATGGTATCCTTATCGGCAACAAATGTAGCCACTGGTGGCGCGTAAGCTTTGATTGAAAATTTATTTCTTAAAGTATCCTCACAGCCATTTGAGCCACGTGCAATTAATACAGGACTAAAATTACCAGTGGGATAAAAATATTGCGGAGCATCAGAATTATTATCAATTTTCCCATCACCATCAAAATCCCATTTTACAGTTTGAGATCCTAAACTAATGTTTCTGAAACTTACCTTTAAGGCTGAACAACCAGTATCTTTATCGATTGTAAAATTGGCATTTGGAGCGCGCTTCACAACAATTGAATCCTTTGGTTTAAACATCGCTAAACAACCCAGAGAGTCGACCACAAAAAGGCGTGGTTTAAAGACTTGCTGCGCCAAAGAGCGATCGTAAATTTGATACGTATGTTTATTAAAGTTAACGGAGTCTAGATAATTACCATCGCCATACTCTAAATAGAATCGATTAAAATATTTACTTTGATTGGTGTATTTGACGGTTAACTTTTCACAACCCACAAAATTCGAAATTGTAAAACGAGGTATAGGCCCAATAATTTTAATGAACCCTTTCTTTTCCAAGGTATCGCTGCAACCATAGGCATCTACTATGAGGCGTACATCGCTACCAGCAGGACCGGTATTCTCAAGAAACAAGGTACTTATGGTTGACAGGTTCTCTGTAATGGTATCGCCTTGACTAAATCGCCATGAATATTTATAGATATAAGGATGGGTTTTGGCCATTACGGTTGAAATAATTGGTGCACAATAATTCAAGGTATCATTGCTTGTAAATTGTGCTCTGATATCATTTACAACCATAAATTTATAACCTGTATCTGTGCACAAGCCATTACCATAAGTAATTAATCCGATGGTAAAAACACCTTCACGGTTAAAGGTTACATAAGGGTTGCGCGAAGTATCTTTTGGACCAAATTGTCCGGCATTGGTTGAATCTTTTATAAACCATTTAAATTTAATGGCATCTGGATCTGAGGTATTTACTAAATCGATTCTGCGGCCAACACAGCCGTAAAACGGTGCATTAAAACTAGCTTTCACGCCAGAGGCAACTGCAAAAAGCGAACTTGAATCACTACAACCTGATGAATGGTAATAACTAAATCCAAAATAAAAAGTTCCAGCTTTCTTTACTTTAACTGGGGTAATTAAATTTGATGGAGATTGAATTTTAAGATAGTTAGAGTCATAATTGGTTGACCAATAATTTGAAATTTTACTAGCAAATTTATTTTTAAAATTGTACTCCATTAACTTCTTTGCAGTAAGTGTTATGGTATAAGGATTACAAACTTTGGCATCTGACAAGGTGTTCTGGTATCGCACACCACTTACCGATATTCTGGTTTTTAGTCGAAATGTATCGACACATTTTCCTGTTTTAGAAACTACGACACACATGATATTATACATGCCTGGCCAAAACCTCCCAATAATTACAGAATCACCCACATCGCTTCGGTAATATTTAAGACTATCGCGGTGCTGCAATACCCAAATATGACTATTGTTTCGATAGTAAGATGTATCGGAATAAATAACCTTAAGTTTACTGGTCATATTACCGCATATATTTGTATCCAAAACTTCGAAAGTCGGACGTGGTTTTTGCACCAATATTTTCCTTTTAAAAGTTGCTGAATCCTTGCAACCAAGTTTATTATAGGCCATTAATTTGACGGTATAATGTCCAGTATCAGGATATGAGAATTTAGGATTAACATTGGTATCGGTACCTAAAATAGAATTACTATTTGAATAGAATGTCCATTTATAAAAATTTCTTACCTTAGAAGAACCTGCAACGGTGGCATTGTTGAAATTAATAAATTCACCAGGACAAGCGGGTATTGGTTTCCATGTAAATTTCGGCTTCATGCTATCAATTACAATGGCCGTCTTTTGAATGGCTGTATCGATACAACCATTGGTGCCAGTAGCGATGAGCCTAACAGTGTATTTCGCAAAATAATTCCCAACGGCTTTGAATTGCGATCCAGTGCCCGTTTGTAAACTTGTATTCGGTAGTGAATCAAAAAATAAATTCCATTTATAACTAACGCCAACGCCATTCTTTACTATTGATATATCATTTGCTGTAAAGGTATCTGGTTTCAAACAACCTAGCGGGTTATCAACTTGAAAAAAAGCAAGTGGTCCATTTACATTCACTTGGTTATTATAAGTTCTTTCTGATTTACAGCCATACAATTGATCGGTAAATTTAAATGAATACTGACCCAAATCGGTAAACTTAATGGTCTTTGCTTTTGGTGTTTCATTCACAAAATTATAGGAACCAGGGGTTATGGTATAACTTGGAAAGGCGCTGCGCGAATTCAGAAAAGTAAATGTCAACTTTTGACTGCCACAAATATTGATTCTCGAAAACCCAACCGCTAGAATTAAACTATCTGCAAATTGCAAATAATTTAGTTTTTTAAGGGTATAGCTACAGCCCCTTTTAGTGGTAACTCGCAAGGAAATATCAAAAGTATCGGTGGTATTGAATTTTATATTGCTTGGATTGAATGCAGTGCTCGATGACGGGGTTGCTTTTGGGAACGACCAATTCCAAGCACTTATTTTATTTTTTACAGTATCTGAAAGGTTGGTGAAGTTTATAAGCTTTGGAATGCAGCCGTTTAATTTATCGGCAGAGAAATTAAGTTTTACTGAATCGGCAACATACACAATACTGTCGATTGTTTTTTTCTCTGTACAACCAAAAGAGTCTCTTAAGAAAACCGTTACATTTTTGTAGCCCGACGGATATGAATAAAGCACTCTCAGAGCTTTTGGACCATTTTTATAAAGTGTATTGTTCAATAACCAATCGCGAGAAACGGACCTGATGGTGTTATCAACCAATGTCACACTATCGTTGTATCTACAAATTACCAATATCGAAGGTGTAACTTTAATGATTGGTTTTGGTTTGGCTTCAATAAAATTAGCCTTTGAAATGGTACATTTTGAACCATCTGTATAGGTAAGACGAAGCGAAATATTGTATTTGCCCGAAAAGCTGAACAGATTAATGTAAGTGCTGTCTGATGAAACATAACCGCCGCCAACATTCCATTCGAAAGTGGTGCCTGGTGGAAAATTAGATGCTTTAAATTTTACAACTTGAGGGGCACAGATTATAGTGTCATCGGATGAAACCAAGACGGCTCCACACTGTCCAAACCCTACTGTTGCAATGCTTAACGCAAAAATTAACAGATGTATTTTTAAGATAGTTTTCAATATAGTTTTAGCAAAAGTACTGATATAATACAAGGAAAACAAGATTTTTTTATTACGTTTGTAGCCTTAGTAACATCATATCAACAATGTATAGACCAATTTTAGCCATAATAGTTGCCTCTTTTTTAATAACTTCTTGCCAATCTAATGCTTCTAAAAGCAAATCTTCTGAAAATAATTGGCAACAGATTTATAAAACTGCTTATACCAATCACGACTATCCAACAGCAATCGTGGCGCTAAATCAGCTTTTGCTTCAAGATTCAGCCAATTCGGATCATTACGATTCACTAGCAACCTACTATTTGAAAAGAACACAAAATATTTACGGTGGTAAAATTGTTGTAGAAAAAGGGTTAAAGCTAAATCCTAAAAACCACTTATTGCTTGAATATCAAGGTCTTGTATTAATTGGTGAAGGTAAACTACCAGAAGCAAGGGCTATTTTTGAGAAGGCATTTGAAATTTCAAAATTGAACAAATTTCAGTATATGATTGCAACTACCTATGCTAACGAAAGCAACTATGCGGAATTTGAGCGCATTGTTGATGGCTTAATAAACAATCCTAATTTACCTTCAGAAAAATTTGAAGCAATGATTGATAACAACAATTCTCAGATGGTAGAATTGAAGGCTACTTGTTACTTATCAAAGGCGAAGCTTAGCAAAGATGCTGTATCGATGAAAAACTACATTGATAGCACCTTAAAAATCCAACCAGATTATCAAGAAGCTTACTATATGCTAGAAGAATTAAATAAACGCACGGGCGCTAAATAATTTAAATTCTAGGTTTCCAATTCACTTCTGCAACGCCTTGTTTAAGGCCAGTGTATCTACCAAGCACAAAGAGATAGTCAGACAATCTGTTTAAATATTGGATGATAAGTGGTTCTATTCCATCTATTTCATTTAAATGCACTGTCAATCGCTCAGCCCTTCTGCAAATACATCTTGCAACATGGCAATGCGCTATTTCTGCGCTTCCAGCTGGCAAAACAAATGAACGCAATTCTGGCAATTCCTCATTCATAAAATCGATGGCTTCTTCTAAAGCAATACAATCGGCCTCGTGTAAATCGGGAACTATCATTTTGCTACCCGGTGCCGAGGCCAATAAACTACCTACAGTAAATAAGCGATCTTGTATTTCGGAAAGTACAGCGGTATTCTTTGAATCTGTAACAAATGAACGCAATATGCCTAAATAGGAATTAAGCTCATCAACAGTGCCATATGACTCAATTCTAATATGGTGTTTTGGAACTCTATCGCCTCCAATTAAAGATGTTTCTCCGGCATCGCCACGTTTGGTATAAATTTTCATTGTATTGTTTTAAACAAACTGAATGGCATTTTGTTCGAACTTGTCGTTAATTAAATCGGTTTCAATTAAACCATCTCTAAGGCGTACAATTCGTTTTGCATTTAACGCAATGTCTTCCTCGTGGGTCACCAATACAATTGTGTTTCCGTTTTTATGTATTTCTCTAAATAGTGCCATGATTTCTACAGATGTTTTGGTATCCAAATTTCCTGTTGGCTCATCGGCCAAAAGAATACTTGGGTTATTAACCAAACCACGCGCAATGGCTACCCTTTGTCTTTGACCGCCAGACAATTCATTGGGCTTGTGTTTCATACGGTCTTTCAAACCCACTTGAATGAGTACTTCCTCTGCTCTCGCAGTTCTTTCTTTTTTTGAAAGGCCCGCATATACCAAGGGCAAAGCAACATTTTCGAGCGCATCCATTCTCGGCAACAAATTAAAGGTTTGAAAAACAAAACCAATTTCTTTGTTTCTTACCTCTGCGAGCTTATTTTCTGTCATTAAACTCACATCAGTTCCATTTAATATATATTGTCCATTTGTAAATGAATCTAAACAACCAATAATGTTCATTAGGGTAGATTTACCTGAACCTGATGGCCCCATTAAAGCAACATATTCTCCCTTATCAATTTGCAAATCGATATTCTTTATGGCTTGCACAATTTCATTTCCTACTTTATAGGATTTTTGAATGCCAATAATATCAATTAAATGGCTCATAGTGGCTTTTCTATAACTTTTGGAACCCTAAAATAATCTGAATCTTTTTTAGGTGCATTTTTCAATGCCTCTGCTCTTGTAATCGATTCAATAACCTTGTCTTCGCGCACATTGTTCTGAGTTTCGGTCATGTATATTAGTGGCGCGATACCTTCTGTATCGATCTCATTTAATTTTTCGCAGAGTGCTAGGATGTTTTCCAAATCCTTTTTAATATTAGCTTTACCTTGTGCATCAAACTCAAGTCGTGCAAGGTGTGCCAATTGTTCAATTTTTTCGTTTGTAATTTCCATCAACTAGGGTTTTGATTTAATTCTTTTTCAATAATAGCAAATATTTTGTCGCGCAGACCATTCGCATCCTCGCCTTTTAGATGATTGGTTGCTTCTACACGATGAATTTTATAGGACAATGGTTGAGAATAAAATTCAAACTTCTCATCGGGCAGAATTTTATAATTATTATAAAATGTTACGGGTACAATTGGCACATTGTTGTCGATGGCTAATTTAAATGCCCCATTTTTAAATGGTTTAAGTTTAGGTGCAAACTTCCAAATGGTGCCTTCTGGAAAGATAATGATGCTATAACCTGCTTGTATTCTTTCGGCAGCAGTCACAAAAGATTTATGCGCCCCAATGGCGCTGCTTCTATCAACTGCGATGTCGATGGTTCTAAAAAAAATGCCAAACAAAGGAATCTTGGCCAATTCTTTTTTTGCCATAAAACAACCTTTCTCAGGGAAGAATAAACCAAATGCAATAATATCGATATAGGATGAATGGTTTGAAACATAGATGGCTGGTCCTTTTGGCAAAGCCATTGCTTGAAGTTTTTTCACCTTAACAAAATTAATTATCACTAAAAACCAGGCCCAAATTTTTCTGAGCTTATTGGCCTTAGGATACCATGCCTCTTTGCCAAGAAACAATGCAAAAAAGGGATACAGTACTAGAAAACTAATGGCGAACCAAAAGACAAACCATAGGGCCCCTATCCTACCGATTAATTTCAATTGGCCGTATGTGTTGTAGTTTTAGGACGAAGAAAATATCCAAAGATGGCGCTAAAAAACAAACCGCGCGATGCCCCCATAAATATATTGCTTACAAATTGTTGGGTTGGGTTGTAGGCATATTTAATATTTTCGATTGCAGTATTTAGTTGCACGGGTGTTTTGTTCAATTTTACAGCATCTATCTTTGCGAGGTTAATTCTGTAATTAATGAGTTCAGTAATAAACTGCGGTTTGAATGTTAGAAAATAAGAAAACAAAAGCGACACAGAACAGCCTATCATAATACTAACAAAGAAACCCATAAACACTGCACGACCTAAGGTAAACTGCTCAGGATTTGCATCCCTGTAAGCCTTTATGAAAAGAAAGATACCAATTGCTGGCACAATCATAAACTCGCTTAACACAAAAATTACATTACTTAAACCTGATGACTTATAGATAGCAGAAGTGGTATAAATGTAATTCAAAGCTGCGCAAGCGCTACCGAAAGCAAGGCCGTAGATTAATATTTTTTTACTCATTTTAAATTGTTTACAAAACTATGACAAAAAGATTTTATAATGCTTTGTTATTTTAAAAAAATGCGGAAATTTGCAGACATATGGAATTTAAAGATATTGTAGCAATTGCAGGAATGCCAGGATTGTATAAAATTGTTGGACAAAGACAAAATGGATTAATTGTTGAAGCCTTGGATGGCACTGGTAAAAAAATACCAACTTCGCCAAACACAAAGGTTTCAATTCTCTCTGATATTGCAATGTTTACAATGGAAGGCGAAGAAAAGTTAGCAAAAATTTTATTGACAATTTTCGACCAATCTAAAAACGGCCTACAAGTGCCAGATAAAAAAGCAAATGATGATGCCTTTCCGCAATTCATTGGCAAAGTTTTACCTAACTACGACAATGAGCGCATCTATCTTTCTGACATGAAAAAATTAGCCAATTGGTACAACATTTTAAAAGACCAATATGACTTTGAATCGTTGCGCAAAGAGTTAGCCGATGCTGAATCTGCAGAAAATGAAGATAGTGCTTCTGACAAACCAAAAGTAGAGGTAAAAGCTAAAGCAGAAAAAGTAATTAAAAACACCAATGCAAAAGGTGACAGCAAAAGCAAAGGCAAAGCTGTAGGAACCATTAGAAAAATGGCTTAATCAATTTAACAATTATATATTTGAAATAAACCCTGCTGAAAAGTGGGGTTTTTCTTTGCTAAAGATTTAGCATTTTAAGGGCTGTCACAGCGGCTTCAACGCCTTTGTTGCCATGCTTTCCACCACTTCTATCGATGGCTTGTTGCAAGTTATCGGTAGTTAACACCCCAAAAATAACGGGGGCACTGTAATCCAAGGAAACACGCATAATACCATTGGCAGTTGCATCGCATATAAAATCAAAATGCCTGGTCTCACCTTGAATCACACAGCCTAGACATATCACAGCATCAACCTCTAAAGTTTCGAACATGTGCTGCGCACCATATGCTAATTCAAAGGTACCAGGAACCGATTTAATGATTATTTGTTCATCGCTAGCACCTGCACTTATCAGGGTATCGATAGCACCTTGTAGCAAGGCATTTGTAATTGTTGAATTCCATTCTGAAACAACAATGCCGAAGTGTTTATCTTCGGCATTGGGTATATCATTAATATTGAATTCTGACAGGTTTTTTAAAACAGTCGCCATTCTTAATTATATTATTCTGCAGTTTTTGCTTCGGCACGTGCAATGAATTTATCAATATCATTATTGCCTTCTGCATCTTTATATTCCTTTTTCAATTTGTTGTAAATATCCAAAGCTTCTTTCCACTCATCTCTTTTCTCATGCACACGGGCTGCTTTTCTGTACCACCAAACAGCGGTAAATTCGGTCGTTGCTCCTTTGGCGGCTTTGGTATATTGACTTAACGCTTTTTCTAAATCTTTGTTTTCAACGTAAGCATCACCTAATAATCCAACCACTTGCGTGCTCATTACTTTATCGGAAAAACCAACTTTCTCAAGGTATTCCACAGCCTTTTTGTATTCACCAGTGTATAGGAAAGAGGTGCCAGCCATATAAGCTGCTAAGTCACCCGCTTTAGTTCCACTGTACTCATCGGCCAATTTAGGGGCCATTTTTGCTACAGTATAAAAAGAATCCATATCAAACAAGGTTTGTGTTTTGTAAATCGCTGTTAAACCTTCTTTTTCTTTTGGCATTTTGTATAAAAATTGGTAGGCTATAATACCGGCAGTTAAGGCAATTACGCCAACCACACCATACACCAAAGTTTTATTTTGACCATTCAGCCAATTTTTGATTTTATCTACGAACATGCTGCTTGAAGAGGGCCCTCTTGGCGATTCTTCTTGTTCTGTGTATTGTTCTTCTATTTCTTCGTTGTTGCTCATGTAATGACTGTTAATATATTAAAAAGTGTGCGAAAATAGTTAAATTAATTTAATTAATCTAATCCATTATGTATGGATATTCTCCATCATAAACATTGGTATATAACTCTGAAGCATCTGGATACGGTGAATTCTCTGCAAATTCTACTGAGGCATTTACCTCATCCATTATGCGCGCTTCGATTGCATCTAACTCCGCTTCAGTTGCCATCTTGTTTTCCAAGATGGTATTTTTGGTAGTTTCTAAAGGATCGAGTGTTTTGTAGTGTGCTACCTCGTCTTTGCTACGGTAAGTCGCTGGATCGCTCATACTGTGTCCACGGTAACGGTAAGTTTTTATTTCTAGGAAGGTAGGTCCATCGCCTTTGCGCGCTCTATCTGCAGCCTCCTTAATAGCATCGTGAACAGTTTCACATTTCATGCCATCAACTTGGAACGAAGGCATTTCATATGCTGAACCAATTTTATAGATATCAAGAACATTGGTTGTACGCTCAACAGAGGTACCCATTGCATAATCGTTGTTTTCGCAAATAAATATCACTGGCAACTTCCAAAGCATGGCCATGTTAAAGGCTTCGTGCAAGGCACCTTGTCTTACAGCGCCATCGCCCATAAAACAAACACATAGATTTGTGGTACCTAAATATTTTTCGGCAAAAGCAATACCTGCACCAAGTGGAATTTGACCACCTACAATGCCATGTCCTCCAAGGAAATTGTGTTCCTTGCTAAACATGTGCATACTACCACCTTTTCCAGACGTACAACCAGTGGCTTTACCATACAACTCGGCCATCACCGCATTAGATGAAACACCTAGCGCCAATGCATGCCCATGGTCGCGGTATGCGGTTATAAATTTATCATCTTTGGTGGTGGCACTAATCATACCCGCCACAATAGCCTCTTGTCCGATGTACAAGTGACAAAATCCTTTGATCTTTTGTTGACCGTATAACTGGGCTGATTTTTCTTCAAATCTTCTAACCAGTAACATTATTTCATACCATTTGAGGTATGTTTCCTTATTAAAATTTATTTTTGCAGCCTTGGCCATATTTTTTATTAATGATTGGCAAAAGTAATAATTAAAACTTACCCCAACAAACAAGTGCGAATAAACCACCTATCTTTATACAATTTCAAGAACCATTCTGAATTAAAAATCGACTTTAATGCGGATATTACTTGTATTACAGGCAAAAATGGCGTTGGTAAAACCAATGTTTTAGATGCCATTTATTTATTGAGTACCTGTAAAAGTTATTACAATGCCATTGATTATCAACTTATAAAACATGGTGAGACGCTTTGTGCTGTGAATGCAGATTTTACAAATGGACAGCAATATGATTTGCAAATGCAGATAGAATCTGGCAAAAAGAAAAAATTAAAAAAGAATGATAAATTTTACGAAAAACTGATAGATCACATTGGATTAATCAATTCGGTTATCATTACCCCTGGCGATATTGAGTTAGTATTAGGTCATAGCGAAGACCGTAGACGCTTTATTGATATCTGTATCAGTCAATGCGATCGGGTTTATTTAAATTGTTTAAGTGAATACAACAAAGTTTTAGAGCAGCGCAATAAACAATTGAAAATATTTGCGCAGCACCGCCATTTCGACGAAATATTATTGGATAGTTTCAATTCAAAATTAATACCTGCTGGCAAGTACATCTATGAACAACGCGTTGCAGTATTGGTTAAAATTAATCAATTTTTTAATACCTTTTACCAAGCCATTACCTCGGGCAACGAAACGGTTGCCTTGCGTTATGAATCTGATTTAAGTGAAAAAGAATTTGAACATCTTTTAAGAGAAAGCACCGACAAGGATTTAGCGCTTGAACGCACTTCTAAGGGCGTTCACAAAGACGATTTAGTTTTTGAAATTGATGGATACCCACTTAAAAAGTTTGGTTCAGAAGGCCAAAGCAAATCATTTATCATTGCTTTAAAACTGGCCCAATACAAATATTTAACAGACGTCTTAAATACCCCTCCTATTTTGTTATTGGATGATTTATTCGAGAAGATTGACGAGCAAAGGGCGCAACAATTAATTGATTTAATTAGCACCGAAAAGTTCGGTCAAATAATAATTACCGACACGCATGCCGAAAGGGTAAGAAAACATTTTGAAAATGCTTTAAAAAGTATCAATTTCGTAGACTTGTAATTGTATACAATTTCTATGAGCAACAAACCCAATCACCAATTTACGATTGCAGAGGCACTGCAAAATTTGATGAGCGATAAACGCATCAATAAAGGCATTACCGAAAGCACAATAAAAGAAAAATGGGAAGAAATGATGGGCAAAGTAATAGCACAACACACCACCACTATGTATATTAAGGGTAGTGAATTGGTGCTTTATTTTAATTCATCTATTATAAAAAATGAATTCATTTACAACAGAGAAAAGGCCGTTACACTGATTAATGACGCTTTGGGATACAATGCCATTACTGATATTGTAATTAAATAATTTCTTGTTAAATGGCAGATGTTAAATTAAAACCTTTAAGTGCTGGCTGGCTTTTGGTCATCGTGCATTGTGTTGGATTAATTGGTTTCTTCATACCTCAAACACGTGCCTTGATGAACCGTTTGGTTTGGGTTAATATACTATTTACATTTATAGTGCTTTTTTGCTATCACAAAAAATGGACGAAAGAATTTGTTTTTTCAGGTCTATTGGTTGCTTTGATCGGCTATTTACTTGAAGTGATAGGTGTAAAAACTGGCTACATTTTTGGCTACTATCAATATGGACCCGCCTTGGGTTATGCATTTTGGGACACCCCTTTAATGATGATGGTTAATTGGCTTACCATCATTTATATTACGCGCCAAATAGCAGAAATGATTGCGAAAGATGCTTTTTTGGTGAGTATTATTGCTGCTGTATTAATGGTAGCGATGGATTTTTTTATCGAACCATTTGCCATAAGACATGGTCTTTGGCAATGGAACAGTGGACATGTGCCTATGCACAATTATGTTGGATGGTTGGTTGCAGGTATTATCATTCAATATTTATTTATTCGCGCCATTAAATACCCTCCTAACAAATTATCGCTACCTGTTTATCTTATTCAATTGGGATTTTTCTTAATCCTCTATTTTTTAAATTTATAGTTTAAACACTTAAATAAAAAGGGCAAAAAAAAACGCCTTCAGAAATACTGAAGGCGTTTTTTATATTAAAAGTTTTATTATTCAATTACTAATTTAGATGAAGATTGGAAACCTTCACCAGCAACATTAACTAAATACATACCATTGCTCAAAGCATTCGTAGAGATAGTGATGTTATTTTTGCCATCAACGATTTCAGCATTCATTGTTTTAACAACTTTACCTGACATATCTGTAACAGTAATTACTGCGGTAGTCGCTTTATTAGCAGTCATTGAAAGCACTACTTCTGAGTTAGCTGCAGCTGGGTTAGGATATGCTTCAACTAAAGTAACTTCTTTGCTAGAATTTTTAACAGCTAAGTTGTTAGTTGTAACGTGGAATCTGAAATAAGGGAATCTGATAATAGGCAAGTTGTTTCTTGTCCAAGAATAACCGTATAAAGTTGGAGAAGCCAAAGTTGAGTATCTTACGAAATCAACTACGAAAACACCATTGTTGTAAATTCTTTTTGAGAATTGACTCTTATAAGTACCTGATGTATCAGAAGGGTAAGAGCTAGGACCAGAAGGATCAGTACAAGCAACATATTGGAATCTGTTGTGTTTGTTACCAGAAACATTTTTACCAGTGAAACCAACTGTATCGAATGGCTCAACTTTAGGGTAAGATGTACCTGGCTCGTAGTTAAAGTAGATACCAAACCAGTTAGAACCACCTGTGGTATTGCTACCGTTTACTTTTTCGTTACAAGCAAATTTCATAGAACTGATGTTACCGCCTCTGCTGCTGTCCAATACACCTAAAGATTGGGTGTATAATTTTTTAACACCTGTACCTGAAGGAATGTTGTTTGCTTTATCATATCCAACTGTTGCAAATGGCTCAGCTAAATAGTGAAACATATCAGTATTTTTGAATGCATAGAAATTTACTTTATCCAAAACATTTGGATCCATGTTTTTTCTAGTGTATAAATAATTTAACTCGATTGAATCCACAATATAAGTTGTGTATTTAGTGGTGTTGTATGGAGCACCTGCATAAATTGGATTTC
The DNA here is from genome assembly GCA_947450015.1 of Bacteroidota bacterium. Taxonomy (GTDB): domain Bacteria; phylum Bacteroidota; class Bacteroidia; order NS11-12g; family UBA955; genus JABMMZ01. Next base: position 37,665 of record CANFUB010000001.1, read on the forward strand.
TTGGATCGAAAATCATACCAGCACCCATTGTTTGAGGACCGCTATAACCATCTGTGTAAGCAAAATAGATTGCACTATCAGCCCAAATTGCATTTACATTCAAGTTACCTGAAGTGAAATCCAAAGGGAAAGAGTTAAAAGCAGCAGATGCTTCTGCAGGATCAAACCAACCTGAAGCAGCAGCTCTTTTTATAGTTAGGTTACTTTTTTTAGTTGTTTGAAATAGTGAATTGTTTTTTGACTCCGTCATCACAGTTGGAGTAGGCACTTGCGCAGTAGCTTTTAAGGCTGTAAGCACGAGTACGAATAATAATACTTTTTTCATGATATAAAATTTTATAATTAATTTTCAAAGGTAATAAAAAAATGATAATTTAATCACACAAATCAAAAAATTATTTGTCATTAAGCGGTCATAAATCGCCTCCCATAGGGCGGATTAAAATTTCCTCCATCACCATACGCTCTCTGTTGGCAATAGCAAACCAAAGGGTTTCGGCAATATCACTGGCTTTCATGAATCTATTTTCAGGCAAATCTGTACCTGCCCAACTATCTGTTAAAGTAGCCCCTGGGAGTATACTTGAAACACTAATTTGATAGGGTATTAATTCTTGTCTTAACACCTTAGAAAACCCTAAAAGTGCATGTTTACTAATACAATAACTTCCCCCGTTGATGTAGGGCACTATGCTTGCAGTTGAACACATGTTAAATATATAGCCACTTTTTTTCGCAATCATAAGTGGCAACAATGCCCTTGTTAAGTGATAAGGTGCTGCCACATTTAACTGCATTTGCAATTCAAAATTACCCTCTGCTTCCTTGTGGATACTACCAGGTAAAAACACACCCGCATTGTTTACTAAAACATCAATTTCGGTAACCGAGGCAATTAGCTTTTCGGAAAAAACTTTTACATTGCCCATTGTACTAAAATCAAGCAAACTAATATCCAATTGGCCTCCAAACTTTTGCTTTAAAGGCGACAATTCACCTTCCGTTCTGGAGACCGTGAAAACCTTGTAATTTTCGTTCAATAATTTTTCTACTATCGCAAGGCCTATGCCCTTCGAACCACCTGTTACTACAGCAATTTTTTGCATGTTTCAAAAATAAGGTTCCTTTGCAGTATATTTACACCCTTTTTTAACATTAATGAATTTAAGTTTCTTTTATCATTTTGGAAGGTACCTCATGTTCTTGAGGAGCATGCTATATAGACCTGAAAAAATGAATGTTTTTTTTCAGCGTTTGTTCGATGAGATGACAAAGATTGGCATTGGTTCATTGCCCATTGTTGCCATTACTTCGCTATTTATTGGTGCAGTTACAACCGTCCAAACAGCTTACCAATTGGTTAGTGGATTAATTTCAAAAACTGTCATCGGCACCATCGTTTCGGATAGTACGATGCTGGAATTAGGTCCAACCATTACTTGTCTTGTTTTATCTGGTAAAGTAGGTGCTCATATTTCCTCTGAAATTGGCAACATGCGCATAAGTGAACAAATTGATGCTTTGGAAGTGATGGGAATTAACGCACCAGGTTATTTGGCTTTACCTAAAATTTTAGCGGGTATCATTATGATCCCTATCTTAAATATTATAGCTATCACCTTGAGTATTTATGGTGGTTATGTTGCAGGCGAATTATCTGGTATTTTAACACATGAACAATTTGTCGTTGGTGCACAGTCAACTTTCAAAGGCTTTACTTTGTTTTTTAGCATGATTAAGGCTTTTACATTTGCGTTCATCATTACATCTGTTAGCAGTTACCAAGGTTATTTTACAAAAGGTGGCGCTTTAGAAGTGGGAGAAAGCAGTACCAAAGCAGTTGTTTACAGCTCGGTACTCATTTTATTTTTTGATTATTTATTGGCCGAATTATTATTGTAATAGAGATGATTGAATTAATAAACGTCAATAAAAGTTTTGAGGACAAACAAGTTTTGTTCGATATCAATGCGCAGTTTTTTAGTGGTAAAAATAATTTGATTATTGGTGCCAGCGGTGGCGGTAAAAGTGTGATGATGAAGTGCATGGTGGGGCTTGAACGTCCTGAAAGTGGCCATATTGAATTTGATAAACGCGATATGCTTTCGCTCGATGAACAACAATTGCGCGAGGTAAGACGAGAAATCGGCATGTTGTTTCAAGGCACTGCCTTATTCGATTCACTTACTATCGAACAAAACATAGAATTCCCATTGCGCATGTTTAGCAAAATGACTGCGGCCGAAAGACGCGACCGTGTTAATTTTTGTTTGCAGCGTGTGAACTTAGAAAATATTAACAAAAAATTTCCAAGTGAAATTAGCGGGGGTATGAAAAAACGTGTGGGCATTGCCCGTGCAATTGCCTTAGATATTAAATATTTATTTTGTGATGAGCCTAATAGTGGTCTCGACCCTATTACCTCGCGCCTTATCGATGCGCTGATAGACGAGATTACCAAGGAATACGGCATCACCAATATTATCAATAGCCATGATATGAAAACCGTATTTGACATTGGCGATCATATTTTATTTATGTACAAAGGTGCCAAGCGTTGGGAAGGCAGTCGCCAAGACCTCAGTCACGCTCAAAAAGAAATTAAAGAATTAGACGAATTTATAAAAGCCAGTTATTTCCATTAAAAAAAATGTTACAGTTAATTAAGAAAGCAGTTCCCGTATTTGTTTTTGCCCTATTACTTCAGTCGCACAAAACCGACGAAGGCATGTTCCCACTGAGTCAGTTAAATCAAGTAGATTTTAAAGCAGCAGGGTTCAATATCTCTCAAACCGATGTCTACAATCCAGATGGTGTAGCACTTACCGACGCCTTAGTACGACTGGGAGGCTGTACAGGTTCATTCGTTTCCAGCGAAGGTCTTATTGTCACCAATCACCACTGTGTTTTCGGATCGGTGGCAGGCGTTAGTAATAAAGATAATGATTATTTAGAAAACGGTTTTTATGCTTCAGACAAAACCAAAGAGTTAAAAATTGGTTTAACATGTCGTATTACCAAGAGCTATGAAGATGTTAGTTCTAGGGTATTAGATGGTGTTAAGCCCGATATGCAACCAGCAAAAAAAGGAGAAATTATTGCACAAAATATTGAGTTAATTAGAAGTGTAGAACAGGCCAAACATCCTGACATGACCATTGAAATTAGTGAAATGTTTGTGGGTTATAGCTACACCTTGTTCCGTTATCAAACCCTCAAAGATGTGCGCTTGGTATACGTACCGCCTCGCACCATTGGTGAGTTTGGTGGAGAAACCGATAATTGGGAATGGCCAAAACACACGGGTGACTTTAGTTTTGTAAGAGCCTATGTGGGCAAAGATGGCAAACCGGCTGATTACAGTGCCGACAACGTTCCTTATGTTCCTAAAAAGCATTTAACCATTAATCCAAAAGGGACCAAAGAAAAAGACTTGGTATTTATTTTGGGTTACCCAGGTACCACCTATCGCCATGAGCCATGGCAATTCTTGGAATATCAACAAGAATTTGTTTTGCCATTTATCAGTGAGTGGTATGGTTGGAGAATCAACAAAATGGAAGAATTGGGTAAAACCGATCGAGATCGTTATTTAAGATTGGCCGGCACAATTAAAAGTTTGGCCAATACAAAAAAGAACTTCGAAGGAAAAATGTATGGCTTAAAAGAAACAGGCTTATTAGATACTAAAAAAGATGAGCAAGAGCGATTGCAAAACCAAATGACTGGTAAGCAAGACACCCGCTTTTTTACCATCATAGATAGTCTTTATGGTAAAAGACTAGCCTCTGCCCAACACGATTTATTACTGAACCGTTTCAACAACGACTGTGGTACTTACACAGCTGCGCTAATTATTGAAGCCAATAAAATACCCAAAGAAAAATTACCAAAAGGCAAATTACCAAAGCCAAGTGACACCCTGTTTTGGACCAAATGGAAAACAGAGGTCACCAAAATATTGAAAGAAAAATACCGCATAGCCGATAGAGAATTGGATGAAGCCATTTTAGGTGAATTGGTAAAAAGAGGTCATAATTTACCACAAGCAGCTAGCATAAATTCTTTAAAAAAGATGAAAGACCCAGCCAAATGGACCATCAAAGCATTCAAAGAAAGTTATTACGATGAGCCAGCAATGCTTTATAAAATGTTGGATAGTGTGCCATGGTTGGTTTACAAAAACAAGTCACAGATCAGTTTACTTGCAGCGCAAATGCGACCAGAATTGATTCAGCTTTCGGAATCTCAAACCAAGATGAATGATTTGTTAGATGATCAATTGCCTTTGTTATTGGATGCCAAATTGAAATATGGCAAAAAGAAATTTGTACCCGATGCCAATAGCACATTGCGTTTTACCTATGGTTATATCAGTGGTTACAAAGAAGGCTTAAACAAGCACAGAGAGCCCTACACACATCGCAAAGAAATATTTGACAAGAATGCCACCGACAATGTAGATTACAGATTATCTACACCAGTGCGTGACCTATTAAAAACAGAAGTGATTGCATCGGAGTTGCTAGACCCAACGACGAATGATTTGGTGGTTTGCATGCTTTACAATTTAGATACAACTGGCGGCAATAGTGGTAGTCCGGTGATGGATGCCAATGGCAATTTAGTAGGCGTTAATTTCGACAGAGCTTATACGGCTACCTTAAATGATTATAGTTGGAATGCCGATTACAGTAGAAGTATTGCAGTAGACATTCGCTATGTATTGTTTACGATGAAGTATTTGAACCATGCGGATAATTTATTAGCAGAAATGGGCGTGAAATTGTAGGTTTAAATTAGTCAACCTTATTGACTAATTTTTAAATCGTATTGTCTTCGCCAAATTTTTGTTGGTAGTCGTAGCGCGATTTGTTAATCACTTCATAGGCTTCTTGCTTGCCATACACACTTGTAATTTCAACCGTAGGCACTTC
>CANFUB010000002.1 GCA_947450015.1 Bacteroidota bacterium
ATATCTGATATGATGGCCAGCTGCCCTGCCTATGGACAATATGCCAACGATGTGTTGGCCAAACAAATGCCGCCTGCAGTTTTAGATACCATTCGCAGGATTGAAAAAGCAGGCGATTTTCAAAATCCAAAATACATGGAATTATTGATTCCCCATTTCTATTCAAAACACATTATTCGTTTAAAAGAATGGCCTGATCCTGTGAATAGAATGTTTCGCAAATTAAATTACGAATTGTATGTTTCCATGCAAGGCCCAAGTGAATTTGGTGTGGCTGGTAAACTTGCTAAATGGGACGTGAGTAAAGAATTAAAAAACATACAAGTGCCTTGTTTAGTGATAGGCGCTATCTACGATACCATGGATCCAAAATACATGTTATGGATGAGTCAACAAATGCCCAAAGGCGAATTTTTATTGTGTCCGAATGGCAGTCATTTTTGCTACTACGACGACCAAAAAACCTATTTCAATGGTTTGATCAAATTCATTAAAAAAGTAAACCAATAAGATAAAACATAAGCAAATACAAAGCTTAATAATGAATAGAAAAAATTTCATCAAACAAACAAGCTACGCAGGTGTTTCAGTTTTGCTATTGAATAGTTGTAATCTTTATGGATCGAAAGACATTGGACTTAATAACAATGGGCTTGCACCAATCATTTTAGAACCAAAAATCGGTGAAGATATATTTGGCTATATTCAACACACAAATGGCGCATTTAACAATACCCTTTACAAACAAATTTTAGGTGCAGCTAACGAATTTAAAGAGGGCGACCAATCATTGCAAATTGCAGCAGCCGACGAAGCATCGAGAATAAATGCGAGGGATTTATTAGGCAATACAAAGTTAGGTGACCTCAATAAAAACATTGTTTATGAAGACGAAATTCTCCACCTCATTCAACAATCAACGGTGCAAAATCAAACCATTGACAATTGGACTTTCAAAGAATTTAAAAATTTTCTGCTAACAGAAACAGAAGAAAAAATTAAAGGCATTATGCCTTCGCTAAGCAGCGATGTAGTTGCCTGCTTAGTTAAGTTAATGAGCAATTCGGAACTCATTGTTCTAAGTAAAAAGATTTTCAATCCACTTCCCAACAGCAACATTGGTGAAAAAGGCTACATGGGCGCAAGGGTGCAACCCAATTCACCAACAGATGATATTGAAGACATCACTTGGCAAGTATTCAATGCATGGTCTTATGCAGTAGGCGATGTCGTTCTAGGCACTAACCCTGTTTCAAGTGAGCCAGCCTCTGTTGCCAAAATTGAAAACGCACTTTTTGAAATAATTAAAAGCTTTGAATTAGAGGACACCATACCCCATTGTGTGCTTTCGCATATCGATGTACAAGCTGTGGTGGAGGAACAAAACCCAGGCAGCACAGGCATTTGGTTCCAAAGCCTTGCAAGTACTGTCAATGCAAATAAAACCTTCGATGTGACCGTAGAAAAAATGATTAAGTATGCCGCACTGAGAAATGGACATTATGGTTTTTATGCAGAAACAGGACAAGGTGCCGATATGACCAATGGCCATGGCGAAGGTTTTGACATGGTGATACATGAGTCGCGCAAGTATGGCTTTTTAAGAGTGCTCAAACAAAAAATTGAACGCCTTAAAAATGAAACCAATGCTTGGGTACATGTTAATGATGTGGCTGGGTTTATTGGACCAGAGGTTTTCAGAACCAAGGAACAATTGGTGCGTTGTTGTTTAGAAGATACCGTAATGGGTAAACTGCATGGACTTACCATTGGATTAGACATTTGTTCGACATTGCACATGGATGTTACCTTAGATGATCTTGATTGGTGCATCGACCAAGTGATGCCTGCCAATCCTGCCTACTTAATGGCCTTACCAACAAAAAACGACCCCATGTTAAGTTATCTTACAACTGCTTTTAACAACCATGTAAAAATTAGAAATCAATTTGGATACAAGGTAAATGATGCCATGTGGGATTTCTATAAAAAGCTTGAAATCATAGATGTGAATGGACAACCAACCGAACATTTTGGCGATCCAATTTGGGTTTATTATAAATACCAACAAACCAAAAAAGGTGCAAAGTCTATCAGCGATACCTACGAAGAAGGCAAAGCTGCCATTTCAAGAATTGAAAGCCGAGGGGTGCCCATCGCTCAAGGTTATGGCAAAAATTATTGGGACCTTCCAGAAGCTTTAGATAAAAGAGTTCATTACTTATACGAAGATGCGAAAGTATGTTTATGGACAGCTATGGATGCGTCCTTTATTAATAATTTAAAAGATACTGTTCTAATAAATACAAAGTCTCAAAATAGAAAAGACTATGTTTATCATCCCGCATCAGGCGAAGCTTTAAATGAAAATGCAATCAAAAAACTTAAGGCAATTAAAACCAATTGGCAAAAAAATATACCCGATATTCAAATTGTAATTTCAGATGGATTGAATGTAAAAGCAATTATGGACCAAGGGCACCTTGCACCTTTTTTGTCTAACTTAAATAAAATGCTTGCTGCTGAAAATTATACAATAGGCAATCATCAAATCTTTATAAACAATGGTCGCGTTAGAGCGGGCTATGCCTGTGGTGAATTATTGTTTGGCGAAAGTAATTCAACACAAAAAAAACATGGCATTATTCATATTATAGGTGAGCGACCGGGATCAGAACACCATAATTTTTCGGCCTATTTAACTGTTGCAGAACCTACAAAATGGCATGTAAAAGGCGCTGTTGACCATGACATTACACGGGTTGTATCTGGCATTTCTGATACTGCACTAAACCCTGTAGAAGCAAGTCATCTAGTTGCAAAAATTATACATGAATTATTTCAAAAATAGCAAATTTTAACTTTAACAATTTAATATACAAAATTCAATATGGAAGAGCAAAATCAATCTATTAACAACAATGCTATGGATTTAAAGCCCAAAGCAACTGGCATCGGTGGCATTTTCTTTTTTACTGAAAACACTGAAGCAACAAACGCATGGTATGCAAAAAATTTAGGATTAGAAACCAGTCCTTATGGTGTGAGTTTTGAATCCCGCGATGTAAATCAACCCGAAATTGTGAATACCTTGCAGTGGAGCCCATTTAAAAAAGGCAGCGATTATTTTGCCCCTTCTCAAAAGGAATTTATGATCAATTACCGTGTGCAAAATATTGAAGTCTTGGTTGAACAATTAAAAGCCAATGGGGTGACCATACTCGATGAAATGGCCACTTACGAATATGGTAAATTTATTCATATTCTCGACCATGAGGGCAACAAACTAGAGCTTTGGGAACCTGTGGTTGAAACAAGGTAAACTAGCAATGTCCTTTCGTTAAACTAGTTGAAAGTTTGCATCATTACAAGCATTCAAAAGGTAATGACAAGGCTCAATTTTGATTATTAAAAAATTTTATTACCTTGCCAAAGTATATTTAAAAAGAAGATCCGTATATACTATGAATGGGAAAAATGATAGCAAAGGTAGTTTCTCCACTTATTACCACGGCACAAAAGCCAATTTGAAAATTGGCAACTATATAGTGCCTGGTTACGCTTCTAATTATGGACAAAATAAAAAAGCCAATTATGTGTACTTCACTGCCACCCTCGATGCCGCCATTTGGGGCGCTGAATTGGCCTTAGGTGATGGCGCTGGCCGTATTTACATTGTTAAACCCATGGTTTCACAATTTGAGGACGACCCCAATTTAACGGATAAAAAATTCCCAGGCAATCCTACCAGATCGTATCGCAGTGGTCACCCTCTAAAAATCGTTGATGAATTAACAGTTTGGGAAGGTCATACGCCAGAACAACTGCAAAAAATGAAGGATCACCTTGCCGAGCTAAAGAAGCAAGGCATTGAGGCTATTGAAGATTAATTTTAGTCAACTAGGTTGACTATTTATCCGTCATATTGCTTTGCTAAGCAATTCTGAAAACATTTGAAAATAAGTGGTTTTCTTGTATCTTTGATTTCATAGAAAAACAAACAATTGCCATCCAAATACTGCTATATCGTACTTGCCACTATTTGTTTAATGGGTATGAATTGTGAACATGAGGATATACCTCGTAAATTTTACGATCGCTATGTGATAACTTTAAACAATGGTCAATTTCAACAAGTGGTGCATTTTCAAAATGATACCCTTCACTACTATGCATACTATGCTTACCGACCAGGCATTGTTGAAGTAATTAAAAAAGATAAGCAAGACAAGATTATCAACAGAAAAATTTATTATTTAAACAAAACCACTGAACTAGCTGATAGTTGTTTGGATAGTTTTTGGCATTCCACCTCACTTTACATTGCTCGTATAAGTTATGTATATGACCAAGACACCCATTTAATTCAGACCACCACACGCACTGCCGATGTCTACAATCCTGATTATAAAACAGACTTTACAATCAAGGATGGTAATACCATGAGACGGGACAATAGCTATTGCAACAGCTATTACAACTACCATTCCTTGAACAATCAATTAGATATTTTTGATTTTGTTGGCAACTACAATGGCAAGCACAATGCGCAATTGATAAAATATTATTTTTCGGGTTGCCATGCTGGCCCCTCTTATTCGCCCGAAACCAGCAGCTATAGTTACACACTCAATAACGATGGCCTTGTGATTGAAAGAATAGAGAACCGTGAATTGGGTTATTACATGCATGATCAAAAACAGCCAGAAAAAGAAAAGCACATCACAACATTTACCTACATTTTTTAATTACCTAGGTACAACTTATACGATGCTTGGCTTTTGGTAAAATCCTTTTGGGATTAAAATTGTTTAACAATTAAATAGCATTCATGAAAAAAATTTTACAATTCTTCCTTTGCTTGTTGGGTCCGCTTGCAGTTGGCGCAATTAGTGGCATTGCAACAGTCAATAACATCCCAACTTGGTACGCCCAATTAATTAAACCAAGTTTTAATCCACCGAATTATTTGTTCGGTCCTGTGTGGACTACCCTGTATCTACTCATGGGAATTTCATTTTTCATGGTACTGAATACAACAACAAAAAATAAAAAGAAAAATGCCATCTCCTTGTTTTGGATTCAATTATTTCTAAATTTTTGTTGGAGTTTTTTGTTCTTTCAATTTCATTTTTTGGGTCTAGCTTTGATTGAAATCGGCTTGATGTGGGTAAGCATATTGCTAATGATAACAAGCTTCTACACCATCAATAAAGCAGCTGCTTGGCTTCAATTGCCTTATTTGCTTTGGGTGAGTTTTGCAAGCATATTGAATGCTAGTATTTGGTATTTGAATTGAGTTTTTTAACTTAAGTTTCAGTTTAAAAACGATGTTTTTTAAGACACTTTTTTTAAGCCTATTTTTTATACTTTTCAAAAATTTGAAAGCGCTTCTAAACAATTTTATGCGTGGTTTAATAAATTTTTAGCGTTTAAAAATCAACTCTTTAAACATCTTTTTCACGTAACTATTGCACATTTATTCCTTTTGTATTTACTTTGGTATCAAGGCTATCACAAGTTTGAGTATTTGTACTTTTATGTATAAAAACTCATGACAAATGGCGGTTGAATCAGCGTTCTATGGAAGTTAAAAAAGTGAAAAATGTTAGGAGCATTTTTCTGCTTAAAAAAGTTTGGTTTAATTCACTATCCAAGTTTTCAGGATATTGAATTTGATTGATTTTTTGAACTGCGAGCTTTAACTTTATATAGATTCTAATTTAAACGACATGCTTGTAGCGGCCAAAAACTAACATACAAGAGAAACATGCAGCAAAATTCAAAATTAATTGGAGCCGATTCGTCGTGCTTTCACCCACACGCCCCACATTTAAAAACGTACGAACCTATTTTACAAAACAGCATCTAATTTTTTATGAAAAAAATATGGATGCTTTTGGCTATCCTTTCAACAGGTTGGGAGGTAGCGTATGGTCAGTGCACAACGTGCCCATCTGCTGGGGCGTGTAATGGTGGCAATGGTGCCGCCACAAATGGACAGAACATTAACTCTGGAAACACCTACTTTTACAGTGGTTCAGGCACCTTCAGTTCGGGCGTTAATTTGAATGGAGGTACCTTAAGAATTTGTGGTACCCTTACCCTTAGTTCTATCAATTTTAACTCTGGCATTCTTGTCATTGAGTCAGGTGGATCGCTTACAATCAATGGCAGCGGCACGCTTTTTCTAAATGGAAGTACTTCAATTTACAACAGAGGGCAATTAACCATTAACAGGAGCATTACGATGCAAAATAGTAATAACCGAATAATTAATTGTACTTCATCGGCCAATCTTACAATGAATGGCGGATCACACACACTTGAAATCAATAGTTCTTCGAGCAATTTTATTAACTACGGAAATGCCGATATTCATACTTTATTTATCCAAAGCAGTGCCAGCGGTGGTGCAGTATGTTTAGGTACTTCTTCAACTTTAAACCTTACCAATTTAAACAACAATGAGTCCAACGGTGTTGATGCCCCTTCAGGTAGAGCTTGTGTGCGCTATACTGGTAATGCTGCACTGAACAGCAATTTAAGCAATACAAGCAATGTGGTGGTTTGTCGCGCTACAGGCGCAACAAGAAGTGGTGGCGCATCGTTTGGAGGTGCTGCGGTTACAACGGGTTGTAGCTCTTGTTTGGTAGCTTTACCAATTGAGCTTGTTTATTTTAAAGCGGAGTGTAACAGCAATGATTTGTTGTTAAAATGGGCAACTGCAAGTGAGCGTAACAATGCCTTTTTTACACTAGAAAAAAGTTTGGATGGCATTCAATGGGAATCTATTGCGACCATCCAAGGTGCTGGGAATTCTGAATCACTTTTAGAATATGAATCACATTACGCCTATCAAACAATTGAAAAAAATGTCTATTTTAGATTGAAACAAACCAATACAAATGGCACCTTTACTTATTCAGAAATCATCGATCAGAAAAAATGTTTGATGGAACATGTAGGATATATTGTTTTTCCGAATCCAACTGATAAATTTGTAAACATTAAATATGATAATTTACCAAACACCAAATATGAGATTGTGGTATACAATGCATTTCAACAAATAGTATTTACAAGTCAGCAAGCCTTAACCAGCATTGACACAGAAACATGGAATAAAGGATTATATTTCATACGTATAAATGATACTGTGATGAAATTTGTGGTTGAGCATTAAAGATATTTTTATATATGCTGTATAAAGACGCCAAAAGGGTGCTCCCAACGGAGCACCTTTTTAGCTTAACACAACTTCAAACCCACATCAAATAAAAAAAGAAACAAACCAAGCCCTTTGCCCGAACCAGAATGGTTTTCGATTTTACTTGTTAAACGAAAACCAATCGGTTCAGTATATCCTATCGCGAAACAACTTTAAATTAAATTAAGCTATTTACGACAGGATGAATCAGATTTTTTAAAACGGAAGATCATCCGCAACAGAAGATTCTATAACAGTTGAATTCACTTGGCTTTTTCTTCCAACAAATTCAAAAGTATCGACACGCACTTCTGTAATCTGTCGTTTTTCACCAGTCTTCGTTTCATAAAAGCGGTTGGCTAGTGTCCCTTCGACAGCAATGCGCTCGCCTTTGCCAATATACTTTTCGATCAGCTCGGCTTGTTTGCCCCAGAACACTAAATTGTGCCAGTGGGTAATGTCAACTGTTTCACCCTTGGCATTTTTTTGTTTCTCGTTCGTAGCCAATCTTAAATTAGCTACTTTGTTACCATTCTCGAATTTTTTTACTTCTGGTGTGGCGCCAACATGGCCCATTAAACGCACTGAATTGATTAAACTTTTCATGATATATATGTATTTAAATTTTTTACTATTTTTAAATTGATTGCTTATACTTTTTAATAATTAAATTAGAATGGAAGATCCGCTGGTACTAATGATTCATTGGCTACCTGATTGTTCTGAACTTTGCGACTCACAAATTCGAAGCTATCTACTTTAACTTCTGTAATTTGTCTCTTCTCGCCCGATTTCGTTTCATAAGAGCGGTTCGCCAAGGTACCTTCGATGGCAATGCGCTCACCTTTGTCAATGTACTTTTCGATGAGCTCGGCAGTCTTGCCCCAAAATACTAAATTGTGCCAGTGGGTGATGGCGATGGTTTCACCCTTTGCGTTTTTTTGCTTCTCGTTGGTGGCTAATCTTAACTTAGCAACCATGCTGCCATTGTCAAACTTTTTTACTTCAGGAGTTGATCCTACATTGCCCATTAGACGTACTGAATTGATTAAACTTTTCATGATATATATGTATTTAAATTTTTAAAGTTTAGTCGGAAAACTGTGAGTGAATTTGAAATTAAAACACAATAGTTCCGATTTGTTGATGCAAAATTGGGGGCAAGCACTTTCCATAATCGGTATTTAAGCATTTACAGTCGAATAGAACCGTTTATAAACGTTTAAAATCGGCTTTGGTATTGGTATTAATATGTTACAAAAAATATAAAAAAGTGCGGGACAAAGGAATTATATTTGTTAGAACTGAAATTTAAACGTAATAATTGGATGTTAAGAATAAAAAATAGCTTATTGGGTCTCCTTGTTTTGGGGTATTCTTCAATCCATGCACAAAATAATTTGGACAGTGTGATACATGCCAATAAAGACAAATTTATAAAGGTATCACTTTTAGAAGGGGAATGGGAATCACTCGACACATTTCATAATAACATTCAATTTAAAGTAACAAAATATGATGTCCATTTACTGCCAAAAGTACATATCAATCCCTTTAGTTTTAATTTAAAGGATAGCACCACTTTGAGCGCCAAAGGTATGGCATTGAATTGGCCCCCCTATGATTGTGTAATCTCTTATATTTCGGAGAAAAGGTTAGACATTATTTACTATGATTTTATGCAATCGCCTCCTGCGATATATTCTTACAAAAGAAAGAAAACCAATTAAAGCAAAAGCATGGCCAAGCAAACTTCAAGTATTCAGAACCTCTTTTTTATTTCAATTACTTGTGTATTAATGGGCGGTCTCATTGGGGCTGTTTCAAATATGATCAATGGATCTATAAGTGCGTACTATTTTAAAACAACCATGAATTGGGGCTTTCCAGAAATATGGATAGCAAGTGTTGCACAAGGCATTTTAGAAGGATTATTTCATGGCGTCTTATTTGCGCTTATTTTCACCACAGGTTTTGGCCTCGTTACAAAAGGCAAAGCCGATTATGCATTTGCCTTCAAACATATCATACGCATAGCAATGATTGTAATGATTTGTTGGACCATCGGTGGTTTATTAGCTGTAATGTTGGTTAGCTTAAGTCCTGAATTTTATAGATCACATTTTCCTTGGACCCCAACCGATGTTATTGAACAAATGAAATACGCTTGGGTGGGAGGGTCTATTTGGGGTGAGATCATAGGGGGCTTTTTGGGTTCAGTAGTCGGACTTGTAACCGTCAAAAACAATTGGGAAATCAAAATTTCTAGCTGAAAACACAAATGCAAAAATTAATTAAATTTTAACATTTATCTATTTTTGATAAAAAAATTCCAAACCTTGCCCGCTCAATCATTGTTCAATTCAATTTTTGTTTATATTTGAATTTCGGTGTGCTTAAAATATTTGATTGTTTTTTGTATGCCATCCTTTGTCAGTATTAGTATGAGCAAGTATAAAGTCGTTCCGCAAATACCCGAACTCACCCACGAACATTCGCTAAAAACTTTAGTGGAAAATCGCACCATTTACAATCTCGAGAATTGTGAACTCAACCTATTCGAGACCTACGAAAAATCGAGTTTAGTACCGCTTAAGTTCAACGATTTAGTGGTAACAAGTATGTTGAGAGGAAAGAAAATTATGCATCTGTTCGATGACCCAGGCTTTGATTATTTACCAGGCGAATCCGTTATCATTCCTGCCAACGAAGAAATGAAAATTGATTTTCCTGAAGCCACCATGGACAAGCCAACCCAATGCCTTGCACTGGCCATCGACAATGCGAAAATTATTGAGACCCTGAATTTATTAAACGAAAAATATCCAAAAGAAGGACAAGACAATTATTGGCAACTCGATGAACGGAATTTTTTCTTTTATAATAACCAAGACCTTTCGGCCACTATTAGCAAACTCATTACAATTTGTCAAAGTACTAGCATTACCAAAGATATTTTAGCCGATCTTACTTTACAAGAGCTATTAATTCGCATAGCCCAATCGCAAACCATGCGCAGTATAGAATCTGTTGATCAAAAAACCACTAGCACTTATCTAACCCAAATTATTAAAACGATTCGCGAAAATTTAACAAGTAAATTATCTTTAAAAATGATTGCCGATAGGGCCAGTTTGAGCACTGCCTCGCTATACCGCTTATTCAAACGAGAACTTGGTATCAGCCCTGTTGAATTTATTATTTTAGAACGAATAAAATTGGCAAAACGCTTGTTAAAAAACGAAAATTTATACATTAAAAATGTATCATTTGAATCGGGATTTGAAGATTGCAACTATTTTATTCGCGCGTTTAAATACCACGAAGGTATTACACCAAAACAATACCGCGAATTAAATAATAAATCCTTGCCCCTAATTTAATCGACTACAAATCTTAAAGGTTCTAAAGTCTTTAATTCGTCTTCGGTAAATAGCCTCGATTGGGTCATAAATCTCAAGCCCATTGGTATCTCTAGAGAAAAACTAGATCCCCTACCCTTTGCCACATGGATGTGTAATTGGGTGTATTGCCAATATTCAAATTGGTCTTTGCTCATCCAAAAATCACAATCTGCAATGGTGCCTATGCAAACATCACTCTGCCCAACTTTAAAATCACCTTTCTCAAAACACATCGGTTGAGAGCCATCGCAACAACCACCACTTTGGTGAAACATTAAGTTTCCAAATTTTTCTTTTAGCTGAGCGACCACGGTAAGGGCCTCGCTGCTAATTGTTACTCTTGGTGTCATACTATTATTAATATAAATGCCGCCAGTACCGATAGCACCGACGGCATTTAAAAAAACATTGGCTAGTTAGAAAAATCCTAATTTCTTTTTATCATAGGATACCAACATATTTTTGGTTTGACGGTAATGCCCTAACATCATTTTATGGTTCTCTCTTCCAAAACCAGATTTTTTGTAACCACCAAATGGCGCATGTGCAGGATATAAATGGTAACAATTTACCCATACTCTACCTGCTTGAATTGCACGTGGCACTTGGTATAATTCATGGGCATCGCGGGTCCAAACGCCAGCACCTAAACCATACATGGTATCGTTGGCAATGGCAATGGCTTCTTCTGTTGTTTTGAATGTGGTAACACATACCACTGGTCCAAAAATTTCTTCTTGAAAAATGCGCATTTTATTATGGCCTTTGAACAAGGTTGGTTGAATATAATAACCACCAGCTAA
Organism: Bacteroidota bacterium; assembly: GCA_947450015.1. Lineage (GTDB taxonomy): Bacteria > Bacteroidota > Bacteroidia > NS11-12g > UBA955 > JABMMZ01. The sequence goes on from CANFUB010000002.1 coordinate 11,418, forward strand.
TTCACCATCCAAGGGTTGCACATCGCCACCAGTTAATAATTCAGCCCCTTCTTCTTTTCCTAATTTTAAATAGGTTTGAATTTTTTCGTACTGATCGTTCGAAGCCTGCGCACCCATCATGGTTGAACTATCCAGAGGATTGCCCATTTTAATGGCTTTGGTTCTTTCGATTACACGGCTCATGAATTTATCATAAATGCTTTCGTGTACCAAAATACGCGAAGGACAAGTACAAACTTCACCTTGGTTCACCGCAAATAATACCGCACCTTCTATGGCTTTATCAAAAAATTCATCATCTGCATCGGCTACAGAAGGGAAGAAAATATTCGGTGATTTTCCACCCAATTCCATGGTTACTGGAATTAAATTTTCAGAAGCATATTGCATAATTAAACGACCAGTAGTGGTTTCGCCTGTGAAAGAAACTTTAGAAATTCTTGGCGATTGTGCCAATGGCTTTCCTGCTTCTGGACCAAAACCAGTAACAATATTTAATACACCAGCTGGTAGAATGTCTTTAATGATTTCCATTAAACACATGATAGAGGTTGGTGTTTGCTCAGCCGGTTTTACAACTGCACAACAGCCTGCAGCCAATGCTGGCGCTATTTTCCAAGTGGCCATTAACAATGGAAAATTCCATGGTATAATTTGACCAACTACACCAATTGGTTCGTTCATAATGATACTCACTGTGTTCTCATCGTGTTCGGCAATACTACCTTCTTCGGCCCTAATCACACCTGCAAAGTATCTAAAATGATCGATACACAAAGGCAAATCTACATTCACACATTCTCTTATAGGTTTACCATTATCGATGGTTTCGATGGTTGCCAACAGTTGTAAATTGGCTTCCATTGCATCGGCAATTTTATTTAAAATACCAGCTCTATATGTTGCTGAAGTTTTGCTCCAAGTAACAAAAGCATTATGTGCCGCATCGAGTGCTAATTCAATATCTTCTTTACCTGAACGGGCCGCTTTGGTAAATGCTTTGCCATCGATAGGACTAATGTTTTCGAAATACTCACCACTTACTGGTGCTACGAATTTTCCACCGATAAAATTATCGTAGTGGGGTTTAAATGTTGGTCTTGCTTGTGACATAAATTTATTATTAAAATTATTATTCAACAACATTAATGGTAATAAAAAAAGAAGAATAGCATTATCTCGTCAATTGATAGCATTTTAAATTCAAACCCCTTTTTTTGATAGAAACTATTAAAAAAAACCGGCTTTAATTCCTTTCAAAAAAAACCTTAGCATTCCACTATATTTTGCTTTTTATGTCAACTTTTGACTAATTATTTTATCATTTTAGTATAAAATACCTATAAAATGGACACTTATATTTGTTGCAACAACAAAATTTTACAATTAAGTATCTAACTATTTTTTAGACAATTACAATCCGTATGGGTTGATATAAAAGGTCGTCCTAAAAATATTTTTGAGTAATCAACACATTATTAACATAAATTCACCATATTTGAAACCCTTTGGTTCGCTTTTCATCGTAATTAACGATTTGAGGTAACAAATAAGGCCCACGACACGACACCAAACGATGCATTCAATTCATCAGATAATTGATTTCCTGCGCAGTAGTTTGCTAAAAAAGTTAAGTAAAAACACTCTTTTTAGTGTTTTTCTAATCTTATTGGCTACACCTACAAAAGCACAAGGTCCCAATCCCCAAACAGGGATGCGGGTAGTGGGTACTGTTAAACTAAGTGCATCGTGCGAAGAGGATACTTTGGCCATGGAAAACCTCACCAAGGATACAGCCAGAACTGTTAAATTTTACGTACACAGTTATAACTATTTTAACAATCCCATTTACCCAAATTACAAAGATACTTTTTATACCAAAGGCAATGGTTCGCATGTCTATAAATTTGATGATAGTTTAGCCCTTGCTAAATGTTTGCGCTCAGTTGATCTTTATTTTGGCATTATTGCCTATGATTCATTTGGGGTCGATTATCCCGTCATCTCGCGTATAAAAATTTATCTCAAACCAAGGGCTTTGTTCAGTATGGATCCACTAATTTGTGGAGGCGATCAAATTAAATTACACAACCAATCGTGTAAGGATAGCACCAAATTTAAATGGTTCTATGACGACACATTTTCTACCGCTTTCGAACCTCAGAACATTCACTTCGACTCTTCGGGTAAAAAAACCATCAAGTTTGTTGCAAGTACTAGCGCACCTTGCGTAAAGTCAGACACCCTTCAACAAACCATTGAAGTGCTAAGAAAACCTGAACCTGGTTTTAACATAGTCAACACAGTTTACCAATTATACAAAGATTCAGTGGTATGTTCGGGCGATACCCTTTACTTAATTAATCGCGCAAAACACAGCGACTCCATTCATTATATTATTAGCCCACCTGGAAGCTATCAATTAATTGGTGGCACACAACTCTATGATGATACCGTGAAGTTATTAATGCAAAACAAGGGTACCATCACCTATGAACAAACTGCTTTCAACAAGGCTTGTAATCGAAGTGTCAAAAAAATACTAAAACTCATTATCAATCCAGTTGTTGCCATTTCACCCATCCTTGATTGTATAGATTCCAACTATATCAACCTCAATAATTTTGTAGATACCGCCAATGGCTTGCCGCGACAAACCATCTGGCATTTTAGTGGCAATGGGCAAAATAAAACCATCACCACACTGTTTCCTGGCACCTTGCAAGGCTTGCAATATGGCCAATACAAGATCAGTGTTACCTCCATCGGCACCTGTCGAACAGTTACCAATAAAGATTCCTTTTTTGTTGCACCACCTTTAAAAAAACCAAACGATTTCACCATTTGTCAAGGCCTCGATTCCACCATACAGCTCAATCGTTTGTTTAATTTTCCAAAAGGATTTAAACCGCAATGGACAGGTGCGGTTAGCAGTGATAGTTTGTTTCAATCTAAAAACAAACTCGCTGGCAACTATCCCCTAACTTTAACTGATAAAAATTCAAGTTGCTATCAACTTACAATTAATGTTGAAATTCTTGGTGGTGCAACACAACTGCCCGACCAACATTTATGCTACCGCAACCCAACGGCCTTGTCACTCGACAATTTACTGCCTGCTAATTATAGTGGAACAGGTGTAAAAAAAGATACCTTTTATTCTCAATTGGCGGGACCAGGTATATTCCCTATTAAATATACGACGGTTTTTAAAACATGTACATTCACAGAGAAAATGAATGTATTTGTTCACGATACTTTTACGCCTCGTTTTACTTTTATAACACCAGGCTGTTTAGATAGTGGAGTGGTATTTACAAAAAACACGACAGAGAAAACCATCCTGTGGGACTTTGGCAATGGGGCTACTTCTAACAGCGATCAACCAACTTATTATTATAAAAAACCAGGCACATATAAGGTGAGTCTGATGGCAGGCAACTATTGTCCTGACACCTTAACACAACCTATTACAATTTATCCTGGACCTAATATTCAGCTGAAAGTAATAGCAGATACACTCTCTTGCGATTCAACCATTTTATTGGCTTATTTTTCAAACAAAGGCTATGGCGAAAAGTACAGTGTCACTTACAACAAAATTACTTACCAAGGCGATTCTATTCGCATCGCCATCAACAAATCATTTCAATCAAGAACCATTCAACTAATAGGTACAGCCATTAGCAAATGTGGCAAGGACACAAGTTTATTAAAAGTTCGCATTCCTCAGCGCAATACCGCGGCAATAGAAATCTTGGGATTAAATCCTGGTTGCCATGGCGATAGTTTAAGATTGGTAAATGCATCTTACGGCCCTATCGATTCCTTTATTATTGATTATGGCAATGGTAAAACAAGCAAAAATAAAATTTTAAAACTCCCCTATTTTAATAATACCAGTGCATTAAAAACATTTCCCATTATCATGACCGTTTATACCAACTATTGCGGAGTATTGACGGATACAGCATTTTATAAAGTTATTCCAAATGTGATAAGAGCGGCAGGCGAACAAAACAAAGTAAAGCTATGCAACTACGACATGGTTACTTTCATTAACAATAGTACCCAAGGTACTGCCTTTAATTTATACTTTGGCGATGGCGGTTCTACAAAGGGCTCAGATTATCGCGCAACGGTTAACTACCAATACAAAGTGCCAGGTGTTTATGTTCCATACATAAAAGCATTATCTGCTTGCGGCAACGATTCCGCAACGCTTGACACCATTGTTGTAAATGGCGCACCAAATTTCAATTTAGTAAACACTCAACCTAAAATGTGTTTAGGGAGCGAGATTTATATTAAATATGCCCCATCTAATTTATTACATCCGCTTTGGTTTGTCAATTCTCAATTAACCGACTCACTTGTAAATCCATTTACATTTCATCCAAAATCATTGGGCAAATACCGCATCAGTGTGCTTTTAGCCAATCAATTTTGTATTGGTTTAGATTCGTTTGATGTATTGGTAGAGCCGGCCCCTTCCTTAAAGATTGATGTAACAGAACTTACTTGTGACACCATTAAGGTAAAAATTACGGGCGACTATGAATTGGGTCAGTTGGAAGTCAATTGGGGCGATGGTGTTGTCGACTTCGGTAAACTATACCATGTGTATTTAGACACTGGTGAGTTTTTGGTTAAAATGAAATTATTGGTAGGTACTTGCACCCTTTATTTTGAGCGTTATGTAACAGTAAAACAAGGGCCCCATTTTAAAGTGATAACAGAACCTAAATTAAGAGATTGTTTGAATCCAGGTGACATTTTAAATATTGCTATTGCACTTGATTCTATGCCATACCAAGTCGAACTTTACAATTGGGCAGGCGAACGCATTTGTCAGAATTGCGAGCGCAAAATGTTGGATGTAAAATACAGTGTTTGTTCGCCTGCACAATTTAAAGTGGTGGTGCGCGACAAGGACAATTGCAAGGCTGAAAACAAAATAAGCTTTGATTGTTTTGATCCTAATATTACGCGTTATAAGGCATTTGTTCCGAATGCATTTACACCCAAAAATGGCGATGTGTTAAACGATATTTACATTCCTAAATTGGCCTTCTACGAAGTAGGCATGAATTATACTTTGAGAATATATAATCGCTGGGGCGAGTTGTTATTCGAAACAGACAATCCCAATGAAGGATGGGATGGCATCTATAAAGACAAAGTTTGTCAAATGGATGTCTATGTCTATGTCATTGAATATGGTTGTCCTTCGCATGCTTATAATAAACACCGAGGTACTTTTCACCTCTTAAGATAATTAGTGTAGTGTTGTTGTTGAATATTCAGGGGCCTTCCTTTACAAGAAGGCCTTCTGAATTTGTTTTATTTTTAAAGGTTATCAGTATAAAGCCAATCATTTTTCATCAGAATTGTTACCCTTTTGTTGCTTGCTTATCACTTGCCGTTTATTTTATTCATTTCGTGTAATATATTTCTACATGGTATCCATCTGCTGCGTATATTTGTCAAGGCAACATGGCTTTAGGCCATAGCCCCACTTATTCTACAAAATACAATAATCAAATATTTACCAATCAATAAACAATTAATCATTTAACCATGGACAACATTTTCGCAAGCTACGGATGGATTATTATCGCATTAATATGCCTTATTTTCTACAAATTTATTCTCCGTTTCATTTTCGGTATGGTCATCGTACCCGAAGATAAAATTGGACTCGTTACTAAAAAATTCGTACTCTTTGGAGAACACAAAGAACTACCTGATGGGCGAATCGTTGCAACTTTAGGCGAAGCTGGTTTTCAAGCCAAGACTTTAGCGCCAGGTTTGTATTTTTGGAAATGGGTTTGGCAATATGAAATAAACATGTCGCCCTTTACAATTATTCCTGAAGGTAAAATAGGTTTAGTAATGGCGAAAGATGGTGCAGAAATTCCAACAGGTAATATTTTAGGTAAAGATGTGGAATGCGATAATTTTCAAGATGCCTCTAACTTCCTTTTGAATGGCGGTCAACGCGGTAGACAAACCACTTACATTACTGCAGGTTCATACAGAATTAATACCCTGCTGTTTCAAATTTCTACCACCGACATGGTGCGTATCCAGGAAAGCATGGTCGGAATTATTACCACCTTGGATGGTATGCCAATTGATGCTGGTCAAATAGCCGGTAAAAACATCGAAGGTCATAATAATTTCCAAGATTTTGACACCTTCTTAAAAAGTGGTGGTAACCGTGGTTTACAACCCCAAGTAATACTTGCAGGTTCCTACAATTTAAATCCTTGGGCCATACAAATTGAAGAAACGCCTATGACCGAAATTCCAATTGGTTTTGTAGGTGTTGTTATTTCATATATCGGTTCAGAAGGACATGATTTAACAGGTGCTGATTTTAAACATGGCAACATTGTTGAAAAAGGCTACAAAGGTGTATGGCTAGAACCACTAGGTCCGGGCAAATACCCCATCAATAAATACATTATGAAAGTTGAATTGGTGCCAACTACCAATCTTGTTTTAAACTGGGCCTCAGCAAGAAGTGAAGCGCATAATTTGGATAAAAACTTATCGACCATTACGGTGCGTTCGAAAGATGGTTTCCCTTTCAATTTAGATGTGGCGCAAATTATTCACGTGCCAACTACCGAAGCACCAAAAGTAATCGCAAGATTTGGAAATATGGTCAACTTAGTTTCCCAAGTTTTAGAACCTACCATTGGCAACTATTTCCGTAACTCGGCCCAAGACAGCGATGTGATTGCTTTCTTATCGACCCGTAAAGAACGCCAAGAATCGGCCAAAGCCCACATTAAAAAAGTATTGGATGAATACAATGTGAATGCTGTCGATACATTGATAGGTGATATCGTACCGCCTGAATCATTGATGAAAACATTGACCGACCGTAAAATTGCAGAAGAGCAAAAAGTAACTTACGACACCCAAAAACGCGCGCAAGAAACCAGACAGGGGATGGAGAAAGAAACTGCAATTGCGGATATGCAAAAAGACATTGTAAAAGCTCAACAAAGTGTTGAGATTGCCGAGCGAACAGCCAATGCCACTGTTAAAAAAGCAGAAGGTGATGCGGCAGGTGTTAAATTAGCAGTAGGTGCCGAAGCCGAGGCCACTAAACTTAGAGCCCATGCCGAAGCTGAATCTACCAAGGCAAGAGCGCAAGCCGATTCAGAAGCCATTAAATTAAAAGCATCTGCACAAGCCGAACAAATATCGTTAACAGGTACAGCCGAAGCCGGTAAAATTTTAGCCATTGGTAAATCAACAGCCGAAGCTTATGAATTAGCTGTAAGTGCTTTGGGTGGCGAAAACTTTACCAAATATAAAATCACCGAAGAGCTTTCTAAAGGCCATATTAAATTGATTCCTGATGTACTAATTGGCGGCAATGGTGGAAGCGCCATGGATGGCTTATTAGGCTTGAAATTAATGGAGATGATGGATCCAAAAAACAAAGAAGATAAAACAGAATAGTAGCGTTTATTAATTCAATTTTTTTGTTTCCGCAATAAGTTTTAATGGGTAAAATGTATTCCCCAAATAGAGTACATTTGTCATCTGTATGGTGGTTATAGATTATCTTTTTTACTTTATTTTACTCGCTTTGGTTGCAGAGATACTTGGAACCATTGGCGGTTTTGGCTCCTCTTTGTTTTTTATTCCCATAGCAGGCTATTTTCTCGATTTTCATTCTGTACTCGGCATTACTGCGCTTTTTCATGTGTCGAGTAACCTCACTAAAATATTTTTTTTTAGAGAAGGGGTCGATAAAAAACTATTAATTAACATTGGTATACCTGCCGTTGTTTTTGTCATCTTAGGTGCTTTTTTAAGTAAGTATATAGGTTCAACCCTCCTTGAATTTATACTCTCTATTTTTCTCATACTATTGAGTATGTTTTTCTTAATTTTTAAAAACATAAGCATTCAACCAACCACTGCCAACTCTGTAACAGGGGGTATACTTTCAGGTTTATTCGCAGGCTTAGTTGGTACAGGAGGCGCCATTAGAGGCTTAACACTTGCAGCCTATGGCCTTAGTGCCGAAGTGTTCATTGCAACCTCTGCTATAATTGATTTAGGAATTGATGCATCGCGCAGTGTGGTGTATTTTTTAAATGGGTATGTGCACTACCACGATTTGTATCTCATTCCCATACTTTTTATTGTCAGTGTAGTTGGCACATATATTGGCAAAAAAATACTCACCAAAGTGAACGATAAACAATTCAAATCCTTGGTGCTCATACTCGTTTTAATTACAGGACTAGTTACCTTCATTAAAATGCTCAATCAAATATGATGGTATTAAAGTCGGAGCGACTTATGCTCAGAGAAATTACCGCAAACGACTTGGACTTTCTGCACCATTTACATTCACTTCCCGAGGTGGATCAATACAATACTTTAGGTATTCCTGAAAATAAATTGATAAGCGAAAAACTGTTAAATGATTGGTTGCTTGCTTTTGCTGAATCACCTCGTAAACACTATGTTTTTACAATAGAAAACAGCAATCATTTACCCATTGGCATATTGGGCTTAAATCTTGGAAAACCTAGCTACGCAAATGCTGAAATATGGTATAAATTAGAACCTGATTTTTGGTCAAGAGGCTATGCCACTGAAGCCGTAAAAACAATTCTTGGTTTTGGTTTTAATCAATTGCAATTACATAGAATTGAGGCGGGATGTGCCGTCGAAAATATTGGCTCGATAAAAGTTCTCGAAAAAGCAGGATTTACAAAAGAAGGTCATACAAGAAAATTACTCCCTATTCGCGGTGAATGGCACGATAATTTTGGCTTTGCTATTTTAGAAGAAGATTGGCAAAAAATAAAAGCGCACTAAAGCGACTTAATGGCCTTTTTAAAATGGCCATAGGCTTCATGAATTTCAGTGTTAAATCCTTTTAATTTTATTTCCGCTTTTTGCTTATTCACCTTTGCATCTGCAATTATTTCATCCACTTTTTCTGAGGCTTTTTTCATTTCAGATCTGAAGCCTGTTAACACTTTCTCTTTACTACCCCATTTCATTTCGAACAAACGGATTTGCAATCTGGCCTTTTCGGAAGCGGCTGTAAAAAAATCAGAAACTTTATGGACCTCTGGGTTCTTTTTTATTTCCTCTTTTACCAAATCCATGGCATGCACAATGTTTTTCTTTTGGGCTTTAAATACTTCTTTAGTTTCTGCTTTCGAAGCCGAGAGTTGCTCCTCAAGGTGGTTTAACTTTTCTTTAAAACCCACCGACCAATCTTTGTTATCATTGTAAACATCTTTTAAGTCGACCTTAAATTCGTGAACACTTGCTTTTAGCTTTTGTTTAAGCGCCTCAAACTTGTCTTTAATTTCTACTTTTCCTAATGACAACTGAACAGCCAAATGATCTAACTCTTGTTGATCCTTCACTAATTGTTCTGCTATTCTGGAAAGCAGTGGTTTTGGTGTCGATTTTTTTGAAGTTGTGGCCATGGTATTGTGGATTATTGTCAAACAAATATAAGCCTAATAGAAAGCATTCCGCATGACTTCTATCATAATCCCCAAGAAACAAGGAGATAAGCATTACAGCGCTTCTTAAAACCCCTTAAACATCCATTAAATCAGCGATAATGAACTTTCGCATGGTCATAAATCGCTGGGTAACCTTTCCAGCCGTTTCTGGATTGCTCATCAGTTTGCCCAGCATGCTCGGCACCACTTGCCACGAAACACCAAATTTATCCTCCAACCAACCACACATGCTTTCCTTACCGCCAGCCGTTAAGTGATCCCAGTAATGATCAATCTCTGCTTGGTTATCGCATGAAATCATAAATGAAATGGATTCATTGAATTTGAATTTTGGCCCACCGTTTAAAGCCATAAATTTATGGCCATTCAAGTCGAAAGTAACCACGATGGGATTCTCGGATGTAATTTTCGAATTGGGAAAAATACTGCAATAGTATGCGGCCATTTCATTGGCATGCCCATCAACCCAAAGGCAGTTTGTGATAGTGTTATTCATTTACTTGGCTTTCAACAAATTTTTTGAAATTATTCAAAATCGCTTGCCACCCAGCCTGCTGCAATTCAACGGAATTTTGTTGCTCTGCATCGAACTTTTGAGTCACCACGGTTGTATCACCATTGCTATCCATTTGAACGCTAACCTTTCTACCATCGCCTAAAACATAAGCAAACGATTCGTGCAGATTTACGGCCGTATATACTCCACCAAAATCGAATCCAAAACTACCGTCCTTGGCTTCCATTCGACTGCTAAAAACGCCACCTACTTTCAAATCATTTTCAGCCTTTGGGCTATGCCAATCGTCTGATGCAAAATTCCATTGGGTGATGTAGGCGGGTTCTGTAAAAAAAGCCCATGTTCTTTGCAAAGGGGCATGTACGGTTACATTTACTGTTACAACTGTTGGTTCCATAAAAGATTAATTCACTTAATAATACAAACATAAGAACTTCTGTTGAAAATAATGTTACGCGATTATAAATTTTAAAATTGACAAAAATTAATTTAGCAATTTTATTATAATTGGTCAATATAGTTGACTATTTTTAACATTAAAAAAGGGTCGCTCTTTCGAACAACCCTAATTTATCAACCATATTAAATAAGTACCGGTAGTCAGCCGATAAAATTCACAAAATATCTTATCTCAGAAGGGCAACTATTCCTCTGAAGGTAAATTCGTCATTGTTTTCAAATTGACCAGTTACTTTCCAAACATAATTTTCTTGTTCGCATAACTGACCGTTAAACATACCATCCCACTCTTCATTGATGTCGTTGGTTTCAAAAACTTTTTGACCCCATCTGGTGAAAATACTGAAGGTGTAATTGTCTGGTTTAACACTTACTAAAGAAGGTTTGAAACCATCGTTTCTTCCGTTGTTGTTTGGTGTAAATGCTGTTGGCACATAGCAATAACCTGGCAACATGGTGGTTAAGTATGAAGGCTTAAATAAAGTATCAGAACAATTGTAACCATTGGTAGCAATTAAAGTTACACCGAATCTACCACTCACATTTAAAGTGAAGTTAGGGTTTCTCATGTTCGAAGTATTTAAAACATTACCAACGCTATCGGTCAAAGTCCATCTTTGAGCAATTGAATTATTGGTTTTGTTATTGATAAAGAAGTTTGCATTCGGCAAGCTCATGAAACGTTGATCAACTGTAAAGTCGGCTTTAGGGGTTGGATTCACAGTAATCATACCTGGGTAAGTAACTGTTGTAGAACCACCAACACCAGTTGCAATTAAAGTAACATCCCAAGTACCTGCAAATTCAAATTTGTGTACTGGATTTTCTTCTTCAGAATCTGCTGAACCATCACCAAATATCCAACGGTAGCTTGTAGCATGTGTGGTTGTATTGATAAATTTAACAGTTAATGGTGCGCAACCTTCGAATTTATCGGCACTGAATTTTACAATTGGTTTCGCATTTTGAATGAAGATAGGTTTTACAATAAAATCTGAACATTGTTTGTTGTAAACTGTAAATCTCACCTCAACATTACCAGCACTTACGTAAGTGTGATCAGGGTCTTTTACAAAATTGCTTGCATTGTTAACTGAACCATCGCCAAAATCCCACTCGTATTTCAAGTTGTTGACGTTGGTTGAAGTAATCATAGGCTTTCCTACAAATCCAACAATGGCATTCGGCAACATTGGCTTTCTCATTAAGTAATCGAAATCAGCATGCGGACGCTCAATAACATTAAATACATCATTCCCACTTGTGCTATCTACACAGCCATCTTTATCGTAACCAAATAAGATAATGCTGTATGAACCGAATTGGTTGTATACATAGGAAGGATTGATTTCTGTAGATAAACCACCGTCACCAAATTTCCAGAAATATCTCACTGCATTTACAGATTCATTTTTAAAATCTACAACGCCTTTTTCACAAGCTTCAACTTGGTTTTTGCTAAAACGAATTTTCATTTTAGGTTTTACCTTAATGGTCATATCAGCCGTATCGGCACAACCATAGTTGTTCTTAACAATTAACTGTACAGAGTAGAAAGTATCAACCACTTCTGAAGAAGGCAATACTTTCGAGAAACTAGCTGCAGCATAAACGCTACCATCATTGAATGTCCATTCGTTCTGAGTAAAGTTTTTAGATTTATTTACGAATTGGTAGTAGCCAATATCGCAAGGGTTGTTTCTTGATGCTTTTAAATCGGCAGTTGGACGTGGGTAAACCAATAATATTGAAGTTGCAGTATCATAGCAATTGAAACGTGATCTGCGCAAGGTTACTTTTGGTGAATACGTAATATTAGAAAGATTGGTGTATGTATGTGTTACAACATCAGTATAAGCTTCGCCTGTGTTATCGCCAAACTCCCAGTAGTCAGTTTTAAACGCTTTAGAACTTTGGCTCATTTTGATGGTTAAATCTGTACAGCCAATCGTTTTGTCTAAAACCATCAAATCTTTTGGTTTGTTCACCAAATAAACATCGTGTTTTGCGGTGTCTTTGCAACCTGCAGAAGAAACTACTTCAAGTGTTACGTGGTAAATGGTATCTCTGTAGTTTAAAGGATTGATATAAAATTTATGACGTGGGTTAATTAAACTTGAAGTGGTGTTGTCGCCAAATTTCCAAGTGTATTTGAAACCACCTAATGTGTTATTGATGAAGTTCACATTTTCTTTAGAACACAATGAATCTTTTGCTAAATCGAAATCAGCATCTGGGCGACCAAGCACTAATACTTGTTGGTAAACTGTATCACTTAAACAACCGTATACCGAAGTAACAGCGTGGTTGATATAGTATGTCGTATCGAAAATTTTGATACCTGGCAACACAACCGTTTTAGTTGCACCAGCACCACTCATTTGTGTGCCAATACCCCAGAAATAACTGTTAGGATTAACTGAAGCATCGGTTAAATTTACTTGCAAAGGTGCGCAACCTTTTTTAGTTGACATGGTGAAAGCAGCCACTGGTTTAGGATGCACTGTTACTAAACTTGTAGCAGTGTCTTTGCAACCATATTGACTTGTTGCCTCGTACCATACTTTGTAAGTTGTATCTTTATTAGTGTAATTGTAATAAACCAAAGAATCATCGCCAGCAAAACTGATTAATGCATTGCCAAATTTCCAGCTGTGGGTTAAAGCACCACCATCGTATGCTACTGAATTATTAAGTGTCTTAACATTCAAAGGGGTACAACCTTTTACAACGCTTAAATTGAATTTTGCTTTTGGATCAGGGTGCACAGTAATATTCACAATGCTGCTGTCTTTGCAACCGTGTTCGCTATAGCCTACCAATTTGGTTTTATAAATGGTATCTCTCGTAAGTGCTGCTTTGAATGATGCACTGAAATTTTTAGTACTACCTGTTTGTCCATTGCCTGCATTCCAATTGAAAGACATGATGGCAATTGAACCAGTATCACGTGGATTAGATTGGTTATTGAAATTAACTTTTAATAACTGACAACCGCTTGTTTTATCGGCTACAAAATTAATGAATGGTTGAGGGTAAACTTGAATGCTTTTTGAAATTGAATCATAACAACCATTAGCAGTTGTAGTCTTCAAAGACACAGTGTAAAAAGTATCTTTTGTTTTGCTTGCATTGAAAGTAGCAGATGGATTGGTTGCAGTTGAAGTGCTGCCATTGTTAAAAATCCATTTGTATTGTAAAGTACTTACGTTGTTGTTATTGTTGGTAGTTGATTGGTTAGTAAAACTCACGCCTAATGGACCACAACCATTTACTTTATTTGAAACAAATGCAGCTGTAGGACCAGGGAACACTTTCACAATTACAGTTGTAGAATCTTTACAACCTGTCCAGTTGGTTACATTTAATTTTACTGTGTAAGTAGTATCTCTCTTTTTAGCAGATGCATAATAAGCAGTTGGATTAACATTGTTGCTTGTTGTACCATTGCCTAAATTCCAAGTGTTGGTATAAGCATTGGTTGAATTATTTTTGAAAACCACTTTTAAAATACCACAACCAGAATCTTTATTTGAAATAATGGCTTTAGGATTTTTAGGGGTGAAGTATACTTTCTCCATTGAATCGCCTTGGCATGATGATGCACTTGTAGCAATTAATTTCAAACGTACAATTGTGGTATCGTTGTATAGGATTGAATCTGTTAAATTGGTAGCAGTAGAAATTAATTTGTTGTTGGCATACCATCTGAAATCTTTACCATAAATACTGGTATTTAAAAACTTGAAGGTAGCAGGCGTACACGCATAGTTTTGGTTGATGGTGAATTGTGCTTTTGCACCTGGTTTAATTCTTACAGTTTGGTAAGCGGTATCTTTACAACCTGCACCAGTGCCTGCAATTAATCTAATGTTGAACAAACCAGCAGTGGTGTATACATGTTTGTAGATACCTTTAACTGTGTCTGTAACCGAAGTGTTATCACCAAAGGTCCAATCGTATTGTTTTGAATTGATTGATTGGTTATTGAAACGCAATGAATCGAACGTACAACCAACAGTATCGCCTGATAATTTTGCTTTAGGCAAACCAAAAGCAGTAAACATTTGGCTGAAAGTATCTTTACCACAAGTATCGCTCACAATTAAACGCACTGTGTAATTTCCAGCAGTGGTGTATACTTTTGAAGCAGGGTTAGCATTGGTGCTATTTGTACCATCACCAAAATCCCATGCATACGTTGGATTTACAAAATATGAAGTAGAAGTATTGGTAAAATTAACTGTTTGAGGAATACAAGTGCTAGAGATGTTTGCAAATTTTGCAGTTGGTTTATCATTTACACGGAATGTTTTGATTACTGAATCGGCACCACATTTATTAGCAACCACTAATTTGATGGTATAAACACCAGCGTTGGTGAATGAATAAGACAACAATGAATCAGTGTATTTGGTTGAACCATTTTTATCTGTGATGGTCCAGGTGCGGGTATAACCTCTGCCTTTAGAAGTGTCTTTTACATTTACGTTTAAAGGTTTGCAACCTCTGTTAATGTTGTATACAAAACCTGCTTTTGGCTGATGATACACTCTAAGCATTGACTTGAAAGTATCTTTTCCGCAACCATTTTTTGAAATCAAGGTAATAATGTAATCGCCTTCTTTAGCATATTTATGGTATTGATCAGCTTTGCTGCTGGTCCAACCTACAGTAGTACCATCACCAAAATCCCAAAAGTATTCTTTCAAATCTGGCAATAAGCAATATTTGTCATCAGTTGCATTTTGGAAAACAAAGTTCTTTGTAGGATCGCAAGTTGTGGTAACAATCCATAAGGCTTTGTCTTTATCGCTCACGTCAACTGGATTCCATGTTGCCAATGAACTACCACAAGCATTTTTCGCTTTGATTTGCAAAATCGCATTACAAACACCCTTTACATATTTGTGGTAAATTGTATCGGCAAAACTTGCAGCTGATTTAGTTTCTCTATCGCCATTACCCCAGTCGATATCGAAAGTGGTGTTATCAGAAATATTATAAGAAGCGTTTACAATTCTTAAAACGAAAGGCACACAACCTCTATTAGAACCTGATGGAGGACCAACGATACCCGCGGTAGGTTGTCTTTGGTTATAAGCAGTACCGTATACTGTATCGATACAAGTACCATTCTTGGTAACCACTTTAAAAGTGAACACACCCAATTGGTTATATAAATGTGTTTTTACTTTACCTGGCGCAAAATCAACACCGGTAGTATCCATAGTGCCATCGCCCCAAAATATTTTTAATTTCTTTAAGGTATCGCTTGATTCAACTTTTACAGAGAATGTATCAGGATCGGCAATGTATTGTATACAGTTAATCCAATAAGGATTGTAAGTACCATTCCCTGATTGATCGACAATTGATTTTGCATTACTTGAAACAGTAATTGAAGCAGCTGCAGATGAATCGATACAACCACTTGAATCTTTTACAAATAATTTGATGCTATTACTGCCTACTTTTTTAAGCAATAAAGTAGTTGAATCTAACCCTTTGGTAGAATCCACTAAAATGTTGTTGATTTTCCACCAAAAAGTGGCTTTATTTTTAAAACTTCCAGTAGAGGTGTTTTTCACCTTTACTATATACGGTAAACCACATGTGTGGGTGGTCGAATAAGTGAACGCTGGTGCGATGTTACACGCATAAGTGTTTTTACCCAACAAAATTAAAACTACTAAAACTAAACTTTTTAAACTAAAACTTTTCATATCACTTGATTGATAATATGTTCAAGTTAGCATCAAAAATTTATTACCACAATCCTTTTAAAAAAGGTGGTTTTTTTTTCAAAATTTTTTTATAGTGAATTGATTTTTAGTAGCTTTAATTTATTTTACAGGGTTAAAAAAGGTTAAAAAAAGAACTTTTTGTTTAATTTTTATTTCGATTTGTTAAACATTTTTAAATCTTGACATCGAGCCCGAACAAAAAATTAATTTTACTTTGAGGAAAATAAAAATTCTCGGTGATGGTTTCCTTCTTTAACACATATTTAAAAGTATAGCCATTGTTTGTGTAATTAATACTACCTAGGTTACCTACAACCCCTCTAAATACTAGCGTTGGCGCATTTTTTATTTTGATTTCCTTCTGAAAATTGAGGTTAATTATGCCATAAGAATTCAATTTTTGACCCTCATTTTTAGTGTTATCTAAATACTGTTTTCCAACATATTTTAGGTTGATTCCAATTTGTAAATTTTTAAGGTGTTTATCTGTTATTCCAAAATAACCAATTGTGTTAGGCGAAAATGAAATATCTGTGTTTTTATGAATCACTTTTATTTCATCATACTTATCAAAGAAATCGCCATAGTCGTAATAAACATCCGTAAATGATTTTATTTTATTCTGACTAAGGGTTAGGTTACCCTCGAAAGTAAGCTTGCCTTTCATTATAGACTTCATAGCGATAATTTCTATACCGCGTCTATAAGAAGCATCTACATTCCTTCTGATTGGATTTCCAACATCATTGACAGCACCAGTCAAAACCAATTGATTCACATAGTTCATATAATAGGCATTCAATTGTACAAAATGGGTGCGACCTTTATTAATCCAACCCAATTCATAATCGGCCAACTGTTCAGACTTCGGTATGTCATTATTGGCGTTGTCTGTAAAGTCGCTGCGCACCGGCTCCCTATTGCCCTTACTATAACTTGCATAGACTTGATTCTTTTTATTCATTTGGTAGTTGAAACCAAACTTTGGGTTGAAGAAATTGTAGGACTGATTAAAATTAACAATTTTTAAATCGGAACCAATACCTGAGCTGCTGTAATTAATTTTTCGGAATTGTAATTCTGCTAAAGCTTTTAAACCCTTTAATAAAGTATACTCCCCCTTTATGTAGCCATTGAGTTCATTCTTTTCGCTTTTCGCGAGGTAGTAGTCTTGATCGTTGCCAAAAGGTTGGGCAATCTCTGCCCATACAACTTTTCCAAAATGTTTGCCTTGGTAACTTGTAGCGCCTATGCCTGCATTTAATTTTAAATTCTTGCCATTGTAATCGAGCGATGTGAAATTACCGAAGTAGATGTTGTCTAACCATTTCTGACGCACCAAATCGGTTGAGGTAACGGTATCCTTATTCGGACTTACATAATTGTTGACTCCATAATTATAAAAGGAAGCACCTTCTTTAAATTCTTCATAATACCCTTTGCCAGTTGTTGTAAAAAACGAAGACTTAAAATTTAACTTATTAAATTGTTTGCCAATATGCAATTGGTAATGGTTCTGCCAATAATTATCTGTTTGGTTTTTGTACGTATAGTAATTATAGGTTCTGCCGCTGTTTAATAAATTATCTGCTTGTGGTTTACTTAAACCATTTCTATTAATATAGGCTTGCATGCCTGAGTCACTGTTCTCATATCTACTCTGTGGTGTTCCATACCATGATTGGTAGGTTTTTTCTTTGCCTCCAAAGCTCACCGCATTAATGGCCCATTTATTTTTGTAATAATTCAAATTGAATTGAAAGGCAGATAAATTGCTGCTGGCCCTATCGATATAACCATCGCTTACGATTTTAGATAAGCGCCCACTGAAAGAAAAATTACCAATTCTACCGGTGCTGAATTTTAAATTGCTTTTTGAAGTATTGAATGAACCATAAGATTGCTGCATTTGAAAACCAGGCATGCTGTTGTTCTCTATATTGTTAATACTGATATTGGCACCGAACGATCCATTGCCATTGGTACTGGTACCTACACCGCGTTGCACTTGCACACTGTTTGTTGAACTGGCAAGGTCGGGCATGTTCACCCAATATACACCATGGCTTTCGGCATCGTTAATGGGCACACCATTAATGGTGACATTAATACGCGTAGCATCGCTACCCCTTATGCGAATGCCTGTATAGCCAACGCCAGCACCAGCATCGCTGGTCGTAACAGCCGATGGGGTATTGCCAATTAGGTAAGTAAAGTCCTGCCCGAGGTTCTGTGCCCTTAATTCCTTTGCATCGATATTGGTATAAGCAAAGGCATTGTTCTTATCGACACGCGTAGCTTTTAAGATATAACCCGTTTGCTCAATGGGTTTTTCTTTTAGTATGATGGTTTGTTCAATCGCTCTTGATTGAATGGTGGTGCGGGATTCCCAATAGCCAAATTTTTGAATCACCAAGGTGTATGATTTACCCGGTACTATATAATACTGATTTTTATTGGGTATAAAATTACTGGAATCGCTTCCAATTATTTTGGAATAAAAATCTGTGACCGCATTGCTGTCTTCGTCGACACAAGTAAATGTGAAATTAAATTGTGGGATTTTGTTTTGAGCACTTGCACTAAGGCATGCAAACAAGAGGATGAGGGTGAACTTTATTTTCATTTGATTTTTAAAAAATAAAGTTGTGGGGTTTGAAATTAATAACACAACAGAACATTGGCTACTAACTCTAGTTTTTCCTGTCGCAGTAATTACACTTATCCAGGTATTGTGGGTTTAATCTCAGCTAAATATTTTCAGCACCCCAAAACTTTGATGCAAAGGAAAGCAAAAATTTGAAATAAGATTTGAATAATTTTCTACAACTTATTTAAGTTGTTCAGCAACACTGTATAATAATGCCTCCTCAAACGGCTTAGCCATCAGCTGTAATCCTATTGGCATATTGGTAACACTGTCTATGCCCGCAGGGATAGAAATAGCTGGTATGCCCGCTAAATTAGATTGTACGGTAAATAAATCGGCCAAATACATCGCCACAGGATCACTTGATTTCTCGCCTATCTTAAAAGCAGGTGTGCTCGTCGTAGGCGTTAATATCAAATCATACGTTTCAAAAATCTCTAAAGTTTTTTGACGGATAAGTTGTCTGACTTTTTGTGCTTTGGTATAATAAGCATCGTAATAATCGCTGCTTAAAACAAAAGTACCCAACATAATTCTGCGCTGCACCTCTGGACCAAATCCTTCGGTTCTGCTTTTCTTAAACGTACTTTCTAAATCAGTTGCATTCGCACTTCTATAGCCATACATTAAACCAGAAAAGCGACTTAAATTACTACTTGCTTCGGCAGTGGTTAATACTTGGTAACAAGGCACCATGGCATCGAGGTATGGAAAATCGATTCCATGCACTTCATGTCCCTTGTCTTTTAATAACTGAATATAACTTTCGGTACTCGCTTTAATTTGAGGATCGAGGCCCTTATTATTTAAACAATCGTTGATGTAAGCAATTTTCAATGGTTTACTTTGCGCAACTACTTCGCTACTATCAGCCTTTCTTTTGGCCATGGTGGCATCGTTCTCGTCTTCCCCTGCAATGATGCTCATCAACAAAGCCATGTCACTTATACTAGCTGTAAACGGACCGATTTGATCGAAACTACTTGCAAAGGCAATGAGGCCCCAGCGACTGATGCGACCATAGGTTGGATAAAGCCCATAAAGACCCGTAAAGGCTGCTGGCTGTCTGATAGATCCTCCGGTATCGCTACCCAATGATGCTAAACACATATCGGCTTGTACTGCTACTGCGCTTCCCCCACTACTGCCACCTGGCACACGGCTGGTATCGACAGCATTCAACACAGGACCAAAAGCAGAATTTTCATTTGAAGCACCCATGGCGAATTCATCGCAATTGGTACGCCCAATAATAATGGCATCTTCGGCTAACAAACGTTCGACAACAGTTGCAGAAAAAAGTGAGGTAAAACCGCCTAGTATTTTAGATGATGCAGATGAATGATGGCCTTTGTAAACAATATTATCTTTAATAGCGATGACCATACCCGCTAATTTACCAGCAGTTTTATTTTCTATTTTTTGTTGAATAGAAAGCGCATTGGTTTTGGCTTCTTCAGAAAAAACTTCTAAAAAGGCATTTAAACCAGCGTGCTGATTGATTTGCTCGAGATAATAATCGACTAAAGCAGGTAATGTAAGTTGACCAGCAGAGATTTCAGATTGAATGTCTGCTAGTGATGAAAAGCGTTTTTTCATGCACCCAAAAAATACAGCAATTATTTAGCGTCAGTTGATTTGTCCTGAGGTTTTTCTTGCATGCCTTTTTCAATTTCGCTTCTAACATTGTTTTTAGCATTTTGAAATTCACGCATTCCTTGGCCAACACCACGCATTAATTCTGGAATTTTTTTACCACCGAAAAGAATAAGAATCGCAACAATTATTAAGATAATTTCCGTTGCTCCTAGATTTCCCATATTATTAATTTATTTAATTGAATGCAAAGGTAACGAATAATCAGCATTTGCAAGAAAATTATTTAATTGTTGAAATGCTTATTTTAATCTATTGTCCTTTTAAAGTATCTAAGCCTCAATTTAAGTCGTCCTAGAAATCTTATTTCTTGGGGCCCTTTGGCTGCAATGGTCGTACTTCTAAATTCACTTGGTGAAAATTATCAGGTGTTTTTAGAGCATATACCATCATTGCGGCCACATCGTGGGGCATTAGCATGTAATCGTGGGGTTGAATGTTCGGACTGTTGCGGAAAAAATCTGTTTTGGTAGAGCCCGGATATACGCAGGTCACTTTGATTTTAAAATCTCTTAGTTCGCGCCAAAGACTCTCCGAAAACCCTTTAACAGCCCATTTAGTAGCGCAATAACCG
>CANFUB010000003.1 GCA_947450015.1 Bacteroidota bacterium
AAGGCTTGTTAAAAATTCGAACCCCTTCGAATAATTCATAATAAGTGAGGTAAGCAAATTTCTCAAACTCTTGTAACGCTTTTACAGCGCCAGTTAATGGCTGTCTTAATGCATATGGCCACATTAAAATACCAATGGCATAGCCAGCAATACCAACTATCAACATTGGCATTAAATACGGCTTCAAACTTTCAAAAAATGCGAGTTTTTTATTGCGTTTCAACAACCAAACAATACCTATAAACATACCCAAATAGCCAATTAAAAGCAATCCACCAGCACGAATACTAATGGCAAATCCAATGGCAATGGCCAACATTACTTTGGTTTGATGTTTGGCCTCTGGCAACTCTCGCATTAATTTTATTAAATAATACAAGGCCATAATATAACCTGCTGCAAATGGAATATCCTTTGGGTTATTGAAACAATGACCAAAGAAGGAAGGCGAACAAACCATAGCTAAGAGGGTGATCAATGCGGGTAACCAACCTGCAAATGTTCTTACAATCAGAGCCGTAAACAAGATACATAAAAACCCAACCAAAGCATTGAAAAAATGTCGGGTGGCGTATTCATTTTCTATTTCGAAAATACTATTGACTGCAGATGCTGCAACGTCAATACTCATCCCGTAATAACCGTTTGTGAAATAATCGCGCTGACCTGCCTTTTGTGAATTGAACATATTGGTATCATTACCAAAACTGGCATAATACTTCAATACATCTTTAGAAAATTTATTGTGGTTGGGTTCGTCCCAAGTGACATTATAATCGAAACTTATCCAACACATTAAAACCAATAACAAAGCCGATGCAATACCAAAAATTCGCTTATAACCACTGTGATTAAAATCTAACCAAGTGCTGTTACTTTCGCGTGTGGTTGCTAATGTGAAAAATGAATTTTTAATGGCAACAAATCCTTTTAGGATGGCCGCAAAGAATGCTTTGAACCCTTCTCCAAAAACATAGCTTCCTTGCCCCAAATCAAAATTCACTTTTTGGGTATTGTTTTCTTTTTCACCAAGGGCCGCTATTTGCCAAGCATCTGTAACCCCTTTTGAAACCAACATTGTATATGCTTCCTTTTGAACCAACAAAGCTTTACTGGCCGCCATGTTCGCATTGGCACCGGTAGTAAGTTTGGTCCAGCAATTGGCCCAGTAACCACTCCATTTTTCAATGAACCCAGCTTTGGCATTGTATTGCTCATGCCCAACAACTATGGCTTTATTGCCCATCGATTTGTTAGCTAAACCAATCCATTTAACATAAGCAGCGGCATCTGATAATAGAGGAAAAGTAATTGGCGCGATATATTTTACCCCTTCAGGAAAAGCATTGGCTTCAATAAATTCAATTTGATTCTGCGCCAATGCCTGATTAAGTTGGTCCTTAGTGGCATTAGGTGCATATATTTTTATACCTGAATTTGCTTTGTTAACCAAAGCACACAATTGCTTTAAATCTTCAGCACTCGTAGCGCTTTCCGAATATTTTAAAACATAAACAGCAGTATGCAAATTAGCAGTATTGGGGGTTGATTTCGAATTTTCTAAAGTACTCATCAAATAGGGTTATAATACTTGCGAAATTTAACGATAATACTTGTGCTAGCAAAATATCATCCTATTAATTTAAAGTTAGAAGCCTTGGAATCTGTATTTTTGCACCATTAATTTTTTAAATACAAACGACTTCGTTTGCTGAATAAATAGAATGAAACAAAAAATAAAAATAGCAATTGAGCTCTTTTTAAATTGGCTTTCCGAGCGCAATGTGCGCAGGACATCCTTGTTTTTTTCAAAGTTCAAAGCCCGTTTATCTGCTAACTATTCTCAACAAAAGTGGAAAATAAAACTGATTCGCTTGTGTGATTTTATAATTGTGAGAAGCAATGGATTTCAATTCATTGAATTCGAACTCACCAATATTTGCAACGCCCAATGCATCTTCTGTCCTTATCCTGATATGCTGCGGACGGAGAAAAAATTCATGAACATGTCTGATGAATTGTTAGCGCAGAACATCAAAAAAATGTCCCATTTTAAAAACGCCTTAATTAGCTTTACACCTACTACTGGCGACACTTTGCTGCATCCTGAATGGAACCATTACATTGAAAAAATAATGCAAACCTCTGCCATTAAACAGGCAACTTTCTTTACCAATGCCATTAAACTAGATGCTTCGAATCAAGATAAACTAATCGCCTTATTAAAGCGCGATAAGGCTCATAAAATGTCCCAATTGTATTTCTCCATCGGAGGCTTAAATGCTGCTGATTATAAAACCTTGTACAAGGTCGATCGCTTTGAATTGGTTGTCGATCAAATTAATTCCCTGCTAAAATTACTGAAAGAAAACCACTTGAGTGTTGGCATTCATTTACATTTAAAAATGTTAAGAGCTGGCGACTTTGAGATGGGCAAGGCCATGGCCCTGATGAATCAATGTGGGTATCCTTTCCTCTATATCTCGCATTCCCATTTGTATTACAGCAATGATGGCTATAACAGAAATGCACAAATTGGGTACTACCAACCAACTGATGAGAAAAAGAAAAAAGCTTGTTCTTATTTGTATAAAACCAGATTTGCTGCCGATGGCAGTGTGTGGGCCGATGGCTGCGTAATTTCCGAAATGCCAAACGATAGTTCATTAAAACTAGGCGATGCTGAAATTAGTTGGGACGAGATAGAAAACGCCCGCACAGCTTTAATCAATCAATGGGAGGTAGAAGGCAACATTCCAAAGCCATGCATTGGCTGCACGGTATACCATTGCAAAAAATAAGCAGGTCATTAGGCAATAAATACCTAATAACCTGCTTACTTTACCTTTGATGCATTAATCTATGAAGCTATAGAATCTTATTAACTAATAACTCAATAACTGATAACCGTTCCCTAATACTGCCATAAATCGTGTTCAAAAATAAAGAGGTCGTTCTTTATCTCGTCGCTCGCCAATAGTGCATTTACGCCATTGTCTTCGTTCTCAGGAAATTGATTGACATAGCTATCAAAGACATTGGATTGAAAGACAATATAGCTATCGAAAATTCGCATTTGAAAAAAATCATCGTAGTTCAAGCGCGCAGCATCGTTGTAGCGGTTAAACATTTCTGTTCGCATTAGTAAGGGGCGCACTTCATCCATTTTTATCCAACAAAGGGGTGCATCTCTGCCTGGCAATGATGCAAACTTTTGATTAAAAATGGGTGCTATGCCAATAATCACTGGCTTAAACACCGAGTATTTAGCATCAAATACCCAATCCTCCATGATCCAAAATTTATGAATATCATCGGTATTTAATGGCTCTATGGTAAAAGTATCAATACCTATCGTATTATCGGTGGGATCGGTTTGCAAAAAATACGGCACTTCTTTGCTACCCCGCAATTGAAGAATATTGCTATTATATACAGATGCAAAAGAATCTGACCGATAGCCTCGAATATCCCCAGAACAAAGCCGTTCGTATAAGAGCTTACTCAATGGCAGTCGTGGCCATTCCAATTGCTTATTCATCTTTTGCCTTGTATCAATACAACGAATAATGCGTTTAGAAAATTTCACATCAACTTCGAGACGCATAGGAATGGCGACTGGTAAATTTTCATTTACAGCTCTTTTGTAGTAGCTCGTTTGTTCGCCACTGGTGATAAATTCATTGTAATTAACTTGAGCTAGCGCTTTCTTATGACCAACAAACAAGAGTAGCAACACAACAAAAATAGTTCTCTTAAAAATTATACGTTTCATGCTATTGTACTTTAATGGTGATTGGATCTAAATAAAAATTAAGGCCCCCAGGTCCACTTGCCACAATGCTTTCGAGGTAAATACTTTCACCTGATTTTGCTTTGGTTGCCAATGATTTTATGATGGCCGCACTGTTTCCTTCTACATCGTGAATAATGACCCCTTCGCGTTTTGAGTCAAGGATGACTCTGTATTTTATAATTGTATAACTAATATTATTGAAGTAAAAATCTTCGAGCACGGCATTCACTGTATTTTGCGCTTGTATTTTTACTTTTGGATAAGTACCTGCAATAAGATTTCCCACTTTTAATTTTGGGGTTGGTACTCTTCTCACTTTATAGCTACTCTCACCCATTTTTTTAATTTGCCCATCTTCCATGCGAGCACTTACTGTGATAATGGCACTGCGTGTTCCTGTTGCCGCTTTTGCTATAAACTTACCACTGCTGGTTTTAACCAAGGTAACACCAGCGCTGGCCGTAACAATGGTATTTTCGGGCGTTACACCAGGCACCGAAATGGACATAGGATTGTCTAAACCAATGAACAACACATTCATGGCATCGGCCGAAATGGCTGCAGATGGTTGAAAAGAATTCCACTCAATCGGTTCAGCATCAATAAAAATGGTATTGCCTGTTAAGGGATCAACGGTTTCAATTTTTGCTTCTACCTTGTGATTGCCTATACCTGAAGCGGCAAAACTATAAATACCCAATCCGTCTTCAACGGGTATGGCTTGCCCATTCACAATTATTCTTTGGGGCGTAGATTTATCAAAGGCGGCCAATGCCACACGTGCTTTGAAATTGGTACCACTCATCACATATTTACTTTCTGGAATGATCAATACTTTCTGATCGGTATGGGTTAAGTTGGTATTAATGTTATCACTCAATACACTCAACACATCGGCTTCTAAAGATTTACAATCATTTTGGGTTTTTGATAAAAGGGTAACCACCCCTGCTAAAGGCGCGCTTACCAAATACATCGATTCCCAGGTCTTATGTTCTAGATCGTTTGTTTTTGGATCTTCTGCTCTTAAGGGGGTCGACTTATCAATAGAGGCCATTACCATGGGGCCACTGCGGGTAGTTTTTAGTAATGCCAATAATTTGGTTCTGGTTTCATTGATTTTATTTTTAAGCAATACGCCATTGCCAAGACCTTGCTCATCAAAATAGTGTGCGTGCTTTTCCATATCATCGGGTAAATTAAGTTCGGTGAGTCCTTTTTGATTGGGTTCAGCTTCGGACCTACCACCGCCATTTTTGATAATATCCTTTTTCATATTTTCAACGTAAAGGTTAAAATCAGCTGAAATTTTGCGGGCCTCTTTCGCCAATTTGTACCATTGTTCTGTTTTCTGGCGGGTTCTTTCATTGTCCATTTTGGCTTGAAATGCATTCATGGTTTCGAGGTTTCTGACATCGGCATTCTTATTGGCATTGTTAAACGACAATTCGAAGAGGTAGAAGGACTTTAATATCTCGCGTGAGACATTCAGTGCAAGCATGGCGATTAACACGAGATACATCATGTTAATCATCCTTTGACGTGGGGTTAATGTTTGGTTTGACATGTTATATGATTTGAATAAATGTTTGAACGGAAAGGGCATAACAATGACAGGCTTCAATTTGAAGTATGCCATAGACATAGCAATTCCCCGACCTTAAAACAAGGACAAGGTGATTGAAAAAAAAGAGAGGCGATTAAAAGGAGACTTAAACAGTGTTAAGTTTAATGTTTGAACTTATCCTTTGGGTGTTATTCCAACTGAACAAAGCAAACTGTTTTTGTAGAAATGTAGTAGCAATTCATAATGTTGTAAATGTGGCGGCAGAAGCAATTCCACCGTTTATATACTAACGCAAAAACAGCGTTATTATTGCCTTTTTTCCTTACCGAAAGGGCATAAAAAAACCCCGAATTACTTCGGGGTTTTTCTTAATGTTTTGTTATTAATATTGCCACAAGTCATGCTCAAAAATGAACAAGTCATTTTTGATCTCATCACTCTTTAACAATGACGCAACGCCATCGTCTTGGTATTCTGTAAACTCGCTGATTTTATTATCAAATACGTTTGATTCATAAATGATATAACTATCAAATATGCGCATTTGGAAAAAATCATCATAGCTTAATCTAGCAGCATCGTTGTAACGGTTAAACATTTCTGTTCCGGCCAATAGCGGACGTAACTGATCCATGTTTATCCAGCACAATGGTTGATCTCTGCTTGGAGCACCACCATATGAAGGTGCAAAAATTGGAGCCAATGCTAAAATTCTTGGTTTGAACACTGAGTGTTTGTAGTCAAAAATCCAGTCTTCCAAAATCCAATACTTTTTAATTTTCTCATAATCAAAAGGCACGTTTACTGGTGAGTCAACACCAATGGTAGGATCTTCTGGATCGGTTGGATAAAACACGATAATTTCAGATCCGCCTCTTCTTTGAAAATCTTCAGTATTGTAGAATGGCAATAAAGAATCGTTTTTGTAAGCTACCAAGTCGCCTTTTACTAAACTTTCATAAAGCACTCTTCTCAATGGCATTCTAGGCCATTCCAATTGCTTATTCATTTTTTGACGTGAATCAATGCATCTGATGACTCTTCTGCTGAATTTCACATCGGCTTCTCTTAGATAAGGGTAGGCAATTACCGGCCTTTCTCTAACGGCTTGTTTTTTGTAACTGGTTGCTTCGCCACTCGTAATAAAGTCAGAGTAGTTTACCTGTGCAGATAAATCAACAGAGAAAAATATTACCAGTATATAAATTAATTTTTTCATAGTTATTGAATTGTAATTGTGATCGGGTTTAGAGGTCTTTCTCCTCCAGGTCCTGTTGCTCTGATACGGTCGATCAGAATAATATCACCTGCTTTTGCTTTGTTAGCAAAATTTTTGATAGCTGCTGCTGAGTTACCTGCAACTGAAGTTTCTTCCATATTACCTCTTCTTGGTACAAAAATTACACTGTATTTAGTTACTGTGAATTTAACACCATCGAATACGAAATTCGCTAAGTTAGCATATACAAACGCTGCTGCTGCAGAAACTGCTGCTTTTGGATAAGAACCAGAACCTAATTGACCTAACATCGCTTCTGGCTTAGGCACTTGTCTGATTCTGTATTTCATTTCACCCATTTTCTTAGAAGTTCCATCAGGCATTTTAGCAGTTACGCTAATTGTACCTTCTTTGCTTCCAGCACCAACAGTTGCAATGTATTTACCATCACTTACTTTTTTAAGATTGATACCATTACCAACTGGGTTAGTATTTGCTGGTGCAACACCAGGAACAGAGATTGACATTGGGTTATCTAAACCGATGTACAATACGTTCATCGCATCAGCAGAAATCGTAGCAGATGGTTGGAATGAAGTCCACTCAACAACTGGAGCAGAAATCAAAACTGTTTCACCTGTAGCAGGATCAATTGATTCGATTTTAGCTTCGATTTTGTGAGAACCAACACCACTTGCTGGGATATTAATTTCACCTAAACCATCTTTAACTGGAATTGGTGAACCGTTTACTAAGATTCTTTGTGCAGCTGTAGAGTTATAGGCAGCCAAGGCAACTTGTGCTTTGAATGAACTACCGCTCATTACGTTTGTACTTTCAGAAATAACAACGGCCATTTGCTTATCAAATTTAATGGTCGCAGCATCGATGTTCTCAGCCAATTTGGTTAAGATATCTGTTTCTAATGCTTTACAATCGTTTTGAACTTTGGTTAACATAGCCATAACACCTGCTACTGGAGAGTGACCTAACACGTCTCTTTCCCAAGTTTTTTTGCTACCATTTTCGTCTTTGAAATCTTCTACTTTAAAAGCAGTTGTTTTTTCAAAACCTTCCATGGTTGCTTTGTCATTCTTAACACCTTTTAAAACACCTATCATATCGGTACGGGCTTTGTCAATAATAACACGTAGCTCGTCACCTTTACCTTTAGTTGTCTCGTCAGTACCTAAGTAATGCTTATGACCTTCCATATCATCACCTTTGCTCATTTCTGGCAAACCTGTTTGACCTGGATCTAATTCTTTTCTACCACCTGCAGCTTTTTCGATTTCAGCTTTATATAAATCGATGTCTTTGCAGAATTTAGCAGAAATATCTTGTACTTTTTTAGCTTTCTCAGCCCATGGTCTAGCTCTTTCGCCTGCTGCATCTTTTTTCTCCATTGCAGCATCAAAAGCAGCCATAATGCCTTTGTTTTTGTCAGTCAAACTTTGATTGGCTTTAACAAAAGACACCTCCATTAGGTGGAACGCTTTTAGAATTTCATTTGAAATATTCAGGGCTAGTAAAGCAATTAACACAAGATACATCATGTTAATCATTTTCTGCCTAGGGGATAATTTACCACTTGCCATTTTTTAGATTCTCCTTTCTTAATTGGTTATAGTAAATTAGTTTTTAGCACCACCCATAGCGCTTAGCATGTTGCCATATACTGAGTTTAAGCTACCTAGGTTTTTATTCAATTTACCTAAGTTATCTTTAAATTCAGCACTGTCATTAGCTGTTGCAGAAAGGTTGTTAACCATGTTGGTTAAGCCACCTGCAAATGAAGCCATAGAGTTGCTAATTTCGTTTGAAGAAGAGCTAATTGACTCGATAGCTTTAGAAGCTTTACCGATGTTAGCAGTATACTCATTAGTTGCTACTGTAGCATTACCAATGGTAGCCATTTCTTTTACATTATCGCTTAATGATTTTAAACCGTTGCCTAAGCTGCCAATTAATTCTGGACCAACTTTAGCTTCAGCTAACATTTTGTCTAATTGTTGAGAGATTGTACCTGTATTTTTTGGTTTCTTTTCAGTTGGCTCCATACCAGCTAATTCAGGATACACTAAACTCCAATCATATTCTGCGTGAATAGGTTCAAATACTGATACGAAGAAAATTAATGCCTCAGTACCAAGACCAGCAATAAGCATTGCATTGGCACCTGGCCAGTGCATGATTTTGAATAAGGCACCGATGATAACGATAGATGCACCCCATCCATAGATGTATGACATTACTTTTTTGAATCCTTTGCTTTCGAAAACGCTGTTACTACTCATGATTTTTTTTTGTTTGTTTTTTAGGTTAATGTTGAAATTTTTGTTGTTATCTTAATGGTTATGTTAAACCAATTATTTTCTGTCTTTGTTTGAACGGCCAATGTAGGTTTGAATACATCTGAAACCAACGTAACTTTTTGAAGTATCTTGGTATTCGTATGTTCTGCTACCGTTTTGGATGAAGTAAGCCACATCTTTCCAGCTACCACCTTTGATTACTTTACGTTTCATGGTGATATTGGTTGCTGCTGCTTCTGCTCCAGTTTCTTTTACATTGATTCTGTAATCTGGGTTCAAATCGTGTGTGAATACATGTGATTGTTCGCTCCAAGCGTTTACTGTCCATTCTGCAACGTTACCAGCCATGTTATATAAACCGAAATCGTTCGGGAAATAGCTATCTACTCTTACAGGATACATACCACCATCGGCACCATAGTTACCTCTTAAAGGTTTGAAGTTAGCTAACATACAACCTTTACTGTTTCTAGTATAAGGACCACCCCAAGGGTAGTTGTTACCTATTCTACCGCCACGTGCTGCATATTCCCACTCATACTCTGTAGGCAACCTGAAATCTTCTGTTACAGGCTCATCATAAGATTCCCAATAAGTGTTTTTGTAGATGGTTCTCCATGCGCAGAAAGCTTGTGCTTGGTGCCAGTTAACACCTACAACTGGATAATCATCGTATTTAACGTGGTTAAAATAATGACGCGCCATAGGATCGTTATATGAATAAGTGAAATCTCTTACCCAACATAAAGTATCTGGATACACCAAAGTATTTTCGTTTTTGATGTACTTTTTACGATTTTTAACTCTGCCTTCTTTGTATTTGTCTTGGTTTTCAGGATCGTTAGCAGCATATTGGAAATCGAACCATTGGTATGAATAATTTAATTGGTTCACATCAATTTGCTTTTTACCTCTGAAACGCTCATCAGCACTATAGTAAAGTGGCTCTAATGCATCTACGTTATCTTGCTCAGTCCAATCTGGCTCAACATCGTAGTTAATAAAACCTAAACCAGTGTTTACGTTTTGATCGCCAGAGTAGTTGTCATCAAATGGAATGAAGTATTCCTCTTTTGCAGACATTACTCTTTTAATTGAGTCGATTACAAAGTTTACGAATTGGCGGTATTCGTTGTTGGTGATTTCTGTTTCATCCATCCAAAATGCAACGATGCTCACTTGTTTATTAGGAGCAACGAAAGATTGGAATACGTCCTGATCGCTTTGACCAGAATGGTAAGTACCAGAAGGAATGTAAACAGTTCCAAATGGTTGTGGGTGAAACCAAAGACCACGTCCTTGAACGCCAATTAAATCGCCGGTGTTTCTTGGACCGCAGCCAACAAAGGTAAATAACGCGAACGCCAAAAAGATTCTTGCGAACCCTAATGCTTTGCGCCATTTTTTGGGAGTCTTGTTCATTGTCGTGCTTTCATCTTTAGCGACAAATATGCCTGTTAATTTAATCATGTTAATGTTCTGAAATTATTAATATGTAGTGTGTGTTGTGTCTGTGTGTAATTTGCAAATGTACAAAGTTTTAAACAATTGTCAATAACTTTATACGGGGTTAACGCAAGAAATATTTGATTTATTGTGTGGATATAAAAAATAATTAATCTAGGTTAGGGTCTTTGTCCAAATGTCTTGGATTTAAAATTCTCTTAATCGGTGGTTTAGGGATATAAATAGAGAAGCAATAGTTTAATTGAATCTCGTGAGAACCACTAGACACCGATAGTATTTTTGACAAGGTTAAATCGTAAGCGTAACCTATTCTTAAGCCGTTTAATTTACTTTTCTCATCGTTAATTTGGTAACCTAACATGATAGAGAAGGCATCGACCATTGATCTATAATTGATACCACCCCATAATTTCTTTTGGTAGCGGGCCAATGCGCTTAGTTCAAACTGAACCACTGTGTTTTGTTTAATCATTACAGATGGTAACAATTCTAATTCAGGCTTGCCCAAGAAATCTTGCATGGTAAAACCTCCCATTAAATAGTAATGCTTTCTGGTATCAGTATAAGCATAAGGTGTACCTGGATTTCCAAAATAATACTGTTGATATTTTAATTGAGATACTGAAAATCCACCCCAAACATCTTTGATAGATGCACTGTTGGTCATTGGATTGTTGTAGTAAAGACCTACAGCATAGTTCGGATGATTTTCGGTTACAGTAGAATTTGGAATTCTAGGATCTCCTTGGGCCAATGGCTTTAGCATTTTACCGTTAACACCTTTTTGCAAACTATTGTATTCGAAACCTACCGCCAAAGCGCCACCATCATTGAATGGCAATCTGCCAGCCGCTTGCATTTTAATATGGGTACTGTTTTCATATCCTAATTTATCATCCATAAATGCAATGCCTAAACCACCAAGGTTTCTGATATTACCACCTGCATCAGTTCCAAAGTTAAGTGGAGCAGAGAATGCAAACATTTTTGTTTTTGGACCTACACTCTTGGTTGCTGTACCCGGTTTAGAGCTTGGTATGCTTGGATCGCTAGGAAAAAACTCTATCGTTCTATCTTCAAAGCCCGTGTATTGGTAATGTGATAAAGCCGACAAACAAAACTTACCGCCCGCCCCAACTGCCGCCGGGTTATACATGCTCCTATTGAACATATAATGGGTTACGTAAGGATCTTGTTGAGCCTTCAAGTAACTGATATTAGTGATTAATACAGTTGCTATTACGAGCGTAAGTAGGTTTTTTTTCATGGGCTGATAGTGTCAGTACGGATTACAAATATGCAGTAAATTTTAATATACAACAAATTTTTTTGAATTTTATTGTACGTTGGTCGAAATATTTTTGTGTTGTAACGGCAGTACCAATCGGAAATTAGTATTTTTTGCCTATCCTTTTTACACTAAAAATCGGTTCAATTTTTAGGTAATTTTAAGGGCTTAAATCGATAAAAAAATTAACGCATTTTTAGCCCTCAT
Organism: Bacteroidota bacterium; assembly: GCA_947450015.1. Taxonomy (GTDB): domain Bacteria; phylum Bacteroidota; class Bacteroidia; order NS11-12g; family UBA955; genus JABMMZ01. The sequence continues at coordinate 11,860 of CANFUB010000003.1, forward strand.
TTTAGAAGTAATTTCACCTAAAATTTTGTCTGCGTTTTGATTGATAAAAATCAATATTTAAATTAAAAACAAGTACATTAAAATTAATGATTTTTAAGTGAATAACTGACTAATTTTCAAATTTTTACGAAAATCTAATTTAGCCATTCAATGCACAGCCAATCGGGCAAAAAAAAACCTGTTATTGCTAACAGGTTTTTCTTTAAATTTAATTGATAAATTAATAGGTATTAATTCGGATTCTTTTGTTTAGTTCATCCACATCGTGTCTGAATTTCTTATCTGTATCCATCAAATCGTTTACGGTTTGACAGGCATGGATAACAGTACTGTGATCGCGGTTACCGAAATGGGTTCCAATGTTTTTAAGCGATGCTTTTGTTAAATCTTTTGCAAAGTACATGGCAATCTGACGGGCTTGTACAATTTCGCGTTTTCTGGTTTTTGATTTTACATTTTCAACTGATACATTGTAGTAATCGCAAACCAATTTTTGAATGTAATCGATGCTGATTTCTCTGGTAGCATTCTTCACAAAATTCTTCATCATTTGCTTTGCTAAGTCCAAATCGATTTCTTTTCTGTTCAATGAACTTTGTGCTAATAATGAAATTAGAGCACCTTCGATTTCTCTGATGTTGGTATCGATGTTATGCGCAATGTATTCTACCACTTCGCGGTGCAATGACAAACCACTTTCGTATGCTTTGTTTTCGAGGATGGCGATTCTTGTTTCGAAATCAGGAATGTTTAAATCGGCAGATAAGCCCCATTTGAAACGCGACAATAATCTTTCGTCAACATCCTTGATATCTTTAGGTGCTTTATCACTTGTTAAAATGATTTGTTTACCAGCTTGGTGTAATTGATTAAAAATGGTAAAGAAAATTTCTTGTGTTCTTGTTTTTTGTGAAAACTGGTGCACATCATCAACAATTAAAACATCCATGTTTTGATAAAAATTCACGAAGTCATTTTGATTGTTTGCTTTCACAGATTCTACATATTGATTGATGAATCTTTCAGCAGAAATATAAATAACTGTTTTGTTTTTATTGATTTGTTTGATGGCATTGCCAATGGCATGAATCAAATGTGTTTTTCCTAAACCAACACCACCAAAAATCATTAGTGGGTTGTAAGCTGTTCCACCAGGGTTGTGCGCAACTGCCCAACCTGCACCACGTGCTAATCTGTTGCATTCACCTTCAATAAAATTATCGAAAGTATATTTTGGATTCAATTGAGAATCGATAGGCACTTTTCTTAAACCAGGAATGATAAATGGATTTTTAATGTTATTCGTAACATTGATTGGTAAATTCACTTCGTTGGTTACTGGCTTTCTACCATTACCTGTAGGAACGTTAATTGTATAAGGACCAGAAGATGGTGTACTATTTTCTACAATGATGTTGTATTCAAGTTTTGCGCCAACGCCTAAAACTTGTTTTAATGTTTTTTGTAATAATGTAACATAATGTTCTTCCAACCATTCGTAAAAAAACTGACTTGGTACTTGAATGGTAAGTACTTTGTTTTCGAGTTTAATAGATTTGATAGGATCGAACCAAGTTTTAAAGCTTTGTGGATTAAGATTGTCTTTAATAATTTTTAGGCAGTTAGCCCAAACTGTTTCTGCGTTTAGTTGTTGTCCACTCATGCTCATTTGTATATTGCTGTTTGTCAAGATTTTATGATTAACTGTATAGTATTGAATTCAGTTCTGAAATAAAGTTCAAAAATAGTTGTTAAAAAAATTTTTTTGTGCTAAAAATTCAGATTTTTTTTTACATAAAACCGCTCTTTTTTTTGTTAATTTACGATTAAGCAAATGTTAGTATTATAATACTATAAAGCTAACTTAAAATTGACCTCTAAAAAAAATAATTATCAAGAATAATTATAGATAAATTTGTCAGTAACTTTAACCAAAGATAGGGATAAAAATTGAAGTAAACAATTTTTTAACCTTTAAATTCACCAAATACATCTCTAAATGTATCTGCGATTTCGCCTAGTGTTGCATAGTCTTCAACACATTTAATAATGGTAGGCATTACATTTCTATTTTCGATGGCTGCACTTCTTAATTCCATCAAACCATTTTCAACATTCACATTATTTCTTTCGTTTTTCAACGCGATTAATTTATCCATTTGAATTTTGCGAATGCTATCGTCGATTTTAAAAACAGGTTTTTGATTTAAATCTGCTTCTACAAATTTATTAACGCCAACAATTATTTTTTGACTGGATTCAATTTCCTTTTGGTAGATATAAGCACTTTTTGCAATTTCGTTTTGCATGTACCCTTGTTCAATTGCTGCCACACTACCTCCCATTGCTTCAATCGCATTGATGTATTGATAAGCGGCTGCTTCAATTTCGTCTGTTAAGGTTTCCAAAAAGTAACTACCTCCAAGCGGATCTACCGTTTGGGTGATGCCACTTTCGTATCCAATAATTTGTTGTGTTCTTAAGGCTGTGCGTGCTGCACTTTCTGTTGGTAAACTTAAGGCTTCGTCGAAACCATTGGTATGTAAACTTTGTGTGCCACCTAATACAGCCGACATGGCCTGAATGGTAACACGTATTATATTATTTTCTGGTTGTTGCGCTGTTAAAGTTGATCCACCAGTTTGTGTATGGAACCTTAACATTTGGGCCTGTGCATCTGTAGCACCTAAGTCTTTTGTTATTTGCGCCCACATTCTACGCGCAGCTCTGAATTTGGCAACTTCTTCGAATAAATTATTATGTGCATTAAAGAAAAACGACAAGCGTTTTGCAAACACATTAATGTCCAATCCTTTTTCAATGGCAGCCTTGACATAAGATTTACCATTGGCCAAAGTAAAAGCTAATTCTTGCACTGCAGTGCTACCTGCTTCGCGAATATGGTAACCAGAGATTGAAATGGTGTTCCATTTCGGCACTTCTTTACTACAAAAATCGAAGATATCTGTAATTAAACGCATGCTCGGCTGAGGCGGATAAATATAGGTGCCGCGTGCAGCATATTCTTTTAAGATATCATTCTGAATGGTACCTGAAATTTTGTTTAAATCTGCATTTTGCTTTTTAGCCAATGCGATGTACATCGATAGAAGTGTTGAAGCAGTCGCATTGATGGTCATGCTCGTGGTAATATCTTCTAACTTAATTTTATCAAATAAGGTCTCTATGTCTTTTAATGAATCGATGGCAACGCCCACTTTACCAACTTCCCCTTCTGCAAATTCATGCGAACTATCGTAGCCAATTTGGGTAGGCAAATCGAATGCAACAGACAAACCCATGGTACCTTGTTTTAACAAATAGTGGTAACGCTTATTAGATTCTTCGGCAGTAGAAAAACCTGCGTACTGGCGCATGGTCCATAATTTACCGCGGTACATATCTTCTCTTACCCCACGGGTAAAAGGAAACTTGCCAGGCAAATCGGAAGAATTTAATTTTCCTGTTGTGTAAACAGATTTAATTTCAATTCCGCTATCTGTTTTGTAAAAAGGTGTTTCGCCCATTTAGAAGTAAAGATTAATTTCTGCTTTTAGGAAATCAATTGCTTTTTGGGTTGGGATTCTGTTTTCCTCCATCATTCTATCAACTATGGCTTTTGAATAATCGACACCTGTTGAATTGGCATCCATACTGCTTGCAACAGTGTGCAACAATTGGATAACTTCTTCTTTTACAACTTTAATAATGTTCCAAGCTTGGTTACTTATATAAATTTGTTGTGATAGATTATGACTAAATTCTTGGTTAACGGCAGCCTCCATTAAATGTTTAAGACCATTGGCTGAAGTAACACCATCGTTGTATTGAATAATTAAACTTTGAGGACTAATGCGCTCAAGAAACAAAATCATTCTTTCGTAAGCTTGCAATTTGAGGGGGGTTAATAAACTAGCAGTGGTCTTTCGCAATTCTAACTGCAACCTAGCGGTGTGATCTTCCATCGCTTTATTGATGATAACGTAGCAAACTAAAAATACAACCAAAGAAGGAATGATGTATTTTATAATATCGAGTAATGTTTGTAATAAAGGATCCATGATATGTATAACGCAAAAATAAACAAATTATTGAGTTTGTTCAATCAATTTATTTAATAGCCCAAAAAGGATTGTTAAATAATATAAATTTAAGGCCGTTGATGCCAATAAAAAAGGGGATGTAACTAATTACATCCCCTTTCAAATATTGTTTTTTATAATTAATAAAATTTAAATCTGAAATCTTTCACATCTTCAGATTTTTTCAATGAATTCAAAATATTTTCATAAATCCTGCCTTTGGTTTCAGAATACAAAGTGCCTTTTCTTGTAGATAGCGTTGTAGGCAATTGTTGTTTTACCATGCTTTCTACAAATAACACATGCACACCTTCGCGACTTACAAATGGTCCGCTGATAGTGTTCAATTTGCAACCGAATAAATAACCAACTAATTTTGGATCGCTACCTGCAAATGGCACAGATGAAGCACCAAAAGTAATTGCATCGATAGGTTGTGCAATTGATTTTACACCCATTGCAACATCTTCCATTGTTTTGGCATTTGGCAATACTTTATCGAATTGGGCTTTTAATTGTGCAGCTTTCTTTTCGTTTCTTACTAATTTCTCTACCTCTTCTCTAGCATCATCCAAAGATTTGGTACCTTCTTTTTTAATCTTAGCAATTCTTACAACTACTAAACGATCACTTAGGGTAAATACTTCAGAATAATCACCAACACTTCTGTCATCATTGTATATCCATCTCACAATTTCTTTAGATTCGGGCATACCCATGATTATATTATCACTTTCTTTGATATCTTTAGCAATCGCTTTGGCAACACCAGCTTTGGCAGCTACCTTTTCGAAATCGGCTTTATCTGATAATAGATTTGCAAATTCTAATGCTTTATTATAAGTGTTGTCTTGTGTACTTTGAAGTGGCTCAATGCCTCTTCTTACTTCGGCAATCTGCACTAATTTGCGCGATTTAGGTGCAACTAATTTAATTACAGAAACCCCGAAAATTGTTTTGGCACCAACGGCATCACCATTACCCATCCCTTTAATAATTTTATTAATATCGGTAGGTTGTGATGTTTCATTGAACCAACCCATATCGTAAGGATTAATAACTTCGCCAATGGTTGATTTCTGATTTAATAAGTCCATCGCATTGTTGCTCGACTTAACTTCAGCAGCAATTCTTTTCGCTTCAACAATAGCATTTAAGGTATCTTGTTTGGTATTCCCTTTAATTGGCACTTCGCATTTGATAGCGTGAACACTGGTTAATGAATCTTCTTTTATACCCGTTACTTTAAATAAACTGTAACCACCCTGGTAGTAGATTGGTCCAAGTACTGAATCTTTCGGAGCGTTCATGATCATACTTGAAATCTCTGCTGGCAATCTTCCTGGCGACTTATATGCACCATCATAAGGTGTATTGTTAACAGTTACATAAATTGAATCGTTTTCAGTTAAATTGAAATTAGAAATTTCACGTGCTAAATCTTCTTTAACCGCCAATGTATCATCCTTTGTTGGTGTTATGTACCAAGAAGCATAATCAATGTCTCTTAGGTTATCTTGCTTGAAATCCTCTTTGTGGTTGTTAATATACTCTTGCATTTCGGCATCTGATACCTTGATGTCTTTATCTGGTATTGAAATGAAATTAAGAGATACAATTTTACCTTTTAGATTGGTTGTATTTGTATAATAATCGTCCTCAACATCGAGTGAAGTTGCATACAAAGACTTTGCAACCAAAGAAGTGTACTTTCTATTTTGGGTTTCTAAGAACACTTGTTTGATCAAACGGTTAATCTGACCAGTGATTTCAGTATTGTTTTTATTTTGATCGATGATTTTACGCACAATCGTAGGATCGAATTCTGAATTTTGTTGTGAAAAATTCTGTTTAATCAATGGGTGTGCATCATTGGTATACAACAATACAGCAGCCTCATCAGTTGGCACAACAATCCCCAATTTTTCGTATTCTTTTTCTATGATACGCTCTTGAATAAATTGATTCCAAACAACATTGCTTACTTGCGTTTTTGCATTATCGTCTACAATTTGACCAGTGGCTTCGTATTGAGAAAGCATTGCTTTGTATTTGGTATCAAATTCATCTAATTTGATTTTCTCACCAGAAATGCTGCCGACCTCGCCTTTTGAACCACCTGAGGTGTATTTGTTATAGTTTGTTATAAAATCGCTGATAACAAACAACAATAGGGAAACAAGGATAACTCCTAGAACCCAACCTGAACGTCTTAATTTACTAATTATTGCCATATACTTTTTTCAAAAAGAGGTGCAAAATAATACATTTAATGCTGAAAAGACAAATTAGTTTGATAAAATAAATTTTTTGACTTGAAAAATGAACTTTTCATCCAAATTGCGAAAAAGTCAATTAATTGGGTTCTCTATGTTCCAAATATAAGGAGCTGCCTGTTATATATTTTACATTTTAATCGAGTACATTTATTGCAATAGCGTTTGTTTTCCAAATTAATCAAAGCATCTTAATTTATTACTTGAACTTAAAATTTTAATAACAATGAAAAGCAATATTATTTCTAATTTTGCAAAGACAATATGCAGGATATCGAGCCACATTACCATTGGTTACATCTATACAACTCAGAGGAAGATGTGAATTCACCTTTTTATCAAAATGTGCACAGTGAATTTGAGTACAGCAATACAGTTTACAATTATCTTATCCATCCGCAATGGGATTCATTTGGCTCGGCCACTTTATACTTGAAAATATTGTACACGGATTACGACAAAGGCTTTTGCATAATTGAATTAATTGGCGAATGGAACGATGCGATTAACAATGACATTATGTTATTGAAGCGCGATATTATTGAACTTTTAGAAGAACAAGGCATTGACAAGTTTATTTTGATTGGCGAGAATGTTCTAAATTTTCATAGTAGCGATGATTCTTATTATGAAGAATGGTTTGCTGAATTAGAAGATGGCTGGATTGCCTTGGTTAACTTTCGCGAACATGTGTTGGAAGAATTCAAATACTGTAAAGCAGATTACTATCTAAATTTCGGAGGCGAATTGGATGCATTATCTTGGAGAAAGCATACGCCAATTCAGCTTTTTAAAAAAGTTGAAGAACTTATTTCGAAGCGTTTAAATTAAAGTTAACCTGCATTTCTTCTCAGTCGTTGAGCTAAATATTTGTTTCAACAAATAATGTCATATTTATGTCAAATTCAAAGGGTTAATTAACTCTTCCTCTCTATTTTACTAAATTTGTAGCTTATGAATAAAACATACATACGCAATATTTTTATCTCTCTAGTTTTTTTAATTACGCTTACAAGCTCCATTATGAATATTTCTGGTCCTTCTGCTGCCCTCACAGGCGCACCAATTACAGGATCGACCAATGAATCGAATTGCACTAATTGCCACAGCGGCACTTTTATAACCAGTGGCAATAGCAATTTGAATAAGATCTTTTTGAATGGCAATTTTCAAGGTGGAGGTTATATTCCTGATTCTACCTATACCATGTCTTTGAGTTTTAAGCAAGCTGGTATTTCGCGATATGGCTTTCAAATCACATGTATTAGCTCAACAACCAATGCCCCTGTTGGCACATTAGCAATCATTACAGGTAACAACCGCGCTCAAAAAGCAACCGCTACTGTTGGTGGCAATACCCGTCAATACATTTTACATACCAATGCTGGTACAGATACCATTAAAAAAGATAGTACGCGTTGGATCTTTACATGGAAAGCGCCAAGTTCTAATGTTGGCAAGGTTAAATTCTATGCAGCCGTTGTTGCCTCAAATAGCAGTGGAAGCGATGCTGGCGATATTGTTTATGGCAAATCATTTGAAATCAGTCCTTCAAGTTTATTGGTTACAGCCGACGCCTATAGTGTAGACAGTGTCGTATGCGCCAATAACAATGCGCAAATGACAGGCAAAGGAAATGGCTCGCCAACGACTTGGAATTGGAAATTTACTGGTGCTGTGCCACTTACTAGTACCTTGCAAAATCCAGTAGTGAAATTTACAGCCACTGGTACCCAATTGGCCATTTTAACAACAAAGAACGCCTATGGCACTAGTACACCCGATACACTTAAAGTAACAGTTAAACCTTCTCCATCTGCTACCATTTCAAATGGCACAGCCGGCACTATTTGTAAAGGCGACTCCGTTTTACTGACTGCCAATCCAGGTACTGGTGTTACCTATAAATGGAGTTTAAACAACAAAACCAGCCGAACCATTTTTGTAAAAGATACAGGAAGCTATAGTGTTACGGTTACTGCTAATAGCAATGGATGTGCCATTACGCCTAATCCATTTAAATTGGGTTGGTACGCTAAACCGACCATTGCGCTAACCAAGACACTTTCGAAGGATAGCTTTTGCGGACAGATTAATGAAACATTTACGGCAAGTGGTTTGAACATTGATACAGTGGATTGGTATGTTAACAATGTCTTGTATGCAAAAACCAAAACCTTGAGTTTAACGCTTACTAGTAGTAGCAATCTTAGCATATATGCAATTGCTAGAAGTATTAACAATTGCAAAAGTATTCCGAGTAATACCTTTAGTTTAAAAGTGGTTAGAAAAATAAATGCTTATAACTTCAGTGCAACTAAAACGACAAGTAATATTAATTTGAAATGGCTCCTTTATCCGGGCATCGATTCTGTTCAGTACAGTTTGAATGGCATTAATTTTAAACGCAGTATTAAAGATACATCACTTGCACTTAATGGCCTTAACCCTTCTACCTTTTACAACATTACAATCCGCAGTTTCCAAAAGAACCTCTGTCAATTTTCTGATACTGTTATCAGTGTAAGAACCAATAATTGCTCAAACATTACTTATAATGTTGCACTCAATTCTAGAATTTGCAAAGGCGAATCGATAAAGGCTGAAGTTAGAAATTTACCAAAATCGAAAGTGAGTATTTCTTTCAATGGTGGTGCATTTGCTAAGGACACTTCCTATACTTTTAATCCAACTAAAAGCGACTCATTGCAAATTTTGATCAAGGACAGTTTAAGTTTATCGTGTCCAGATATTAAAGAAAAGCCTGCATACATCGTTGATACTTTCCCTAGCGACAATGGTATTTATTCTTACAATGCAAGTTCGTGCAAAAACACTTTTCAATACGCCATTAATCCTTTGTATCAGAACTACAGTTTTTATAAAAACAATGTGCTAATGAGTTCGGGCACTAGCAATCAATACAATTACACAGGACTGGTAACTGGCGATAAATTAGAGGCCAAAGTTGGCATCAATACCTGTTCTAAAACAATTGGCACTGTTAACTTTTCAATCAACCAACCAGCCAATGCCAATTTTACTTTCTTGCGCAATTGGAAAACCTATACATTTAGTCCGGCCGATACCGAAATGCTGAACTATAAATGGTATATTAACGACACACTAAAAAGCACCAATAAGTATTTTGTTCAGGACATGAGTGCATATAACAACAAAACAGCTGTCATTGCATTGGCAACCAACAATTTTCAAACTTGTACTGATAGTACTTTCCAAACAATTAACTTCCCTAATTTCTTGAAGGTGGCCGACATCAATAATTACCAATTAAACATCTATCCTAATCCGTTCAACGAACAATTAGAAATTAGCACCAACCTAGAAAATTATCAGTTAATAGTGTTTGATAACTTAGGAAGAACGCTCTTAAATTTAAACAATTTGAACAACAATCAAACCATCGATGCTAGCGCATGGAGCAAAGGTTTGTACCACATTGTATTGAGCAATGAATATTTGACCCTCGACCGCAAATTGGTAAAGGTTCAATAGTTATATGAAGTAATTATGTCTGAAGGCTTAGACCAATAGCGACATTCATAATATTTTACTATGTTTGCATTTAATATCATCCGCAACTTTTATATGAACAAATAAAAGTTGTGGGTGCTTATTAGCAACATCGCCATGCAAGAGATTTCGAACAAACAACATTTATTAGCCGAACATTATTCCGAGAAAGATTTGGTTCCTTCGCTCAGCGATTTATATGTTTCGCATTATTCGGATTGTGCTGTTTTAGTTGTTTTTAGTTCGCGTGACAAAAATTTATTGGCCTACAAAATCACCAATCCTGTTGATCAACTTGCAATGGTTGAACCTTGGATGAAGACCGATTTCAATCAAATCATCACTGTTAGTTTTACAACTGATTTTTTTGTTACCCCAGCAGCTTTTGCGGCCAATGCCTATAACCATCAAAAATTAAGTGGTCAAGTAATGGTAGACTTTGAAGACGCTAACCCAAGCGCCACGTTGCACTACCTAAATGGGCTTATTACATTTCATCTTTTAAAGAAACAGGCAAGTCAATTGTACCTCTATAGAACAGGCAATCAATACAGCATTCTTTTAATGAATTTCGATCAATGTTTGTTGGCCAATACTTATCAATGCGATAACGAAACAGAGGTATTGTATTTTCTATTAAACGCTTTGCAAATAAGTGATTTATTGCCTTCGGACGCTACCTTAAATATAGACTATAGCATTTTAAAACAAACTGAAATGGTGAAATTTTTAAGTCCCCATTTTTCTAAAACTATTGTTTTAAATTATGCATTTGAGCATGTGAATCCTGCTGTTCCTGATTTGCAAGAAAAGTTATTTGCGTGTTACGCGGCCTCTTTATGCGCATAATAGCAGGCATATACAAGGGCTATCAATTTAAAACATACGGTGGTAATAATACACGCCCAACCACAGATTTAGCGAAGGAAAGTTTATTCAATTCCTTGCATCAGCTCTATCCGATTGAAGGCAGTAAGGTGCTCGACTTATTTGCAGGCACTGGCAATATAGGTTTAGAGTTTTTGTCGCGAGGAGCCGAATCATTAATCAGTATTGATGCCAATCATGCCAATATTGAGTTCATGAAAAAAATAAAAAACGAACTTGAAATTAAACATTGGCAAATTACGAAATGGGATGCTTTAAAATTCAGTAAGCAATTAAGTGAAGTGCCTGATATTATTTTTGCCGACCCGCCTTATGATTTTGTTCAACTGCATCAATTGGTTGATATTATTACGAAGGCCGAGTGGTTTGTCAATAACAATCGTTTATTTATTCTCGAGCATTCAGATAAACTTATTTTTGATTCGCCAACTTTGTTTTTAAAAAAACAATACGGCAATACTTGCTTTAGTTTTTTTAATTGGACCGCCGCTAAAGAAAAAACAAATTCTTAATTTTTAATAGTAATATTGTATTGAATAACTCAATTCAAATGGAAAAAATCGCATTATTCCCAGGTTCATTCGACCCTATTACCAAAGGGCATGTTGACATTGTAGAGAAAGGTTTACAGATGTTCGATAAAATTATTATTGCTATTGGTAGCAATGCAAAAAAAACGAATTTATTTACTTTGGAACAACGCATGGAATGGATTCGAAAAATATTTAGCAATGAGCCGAGGGTAGAGGTAAAAGCCTATACAGGCTTAACGGTAAATTATTGCAATGAAGTTGGTGCGCATTTTATATTAAGAGGCTTGCGTTCAGCGGGCGACTTTGAGTATGAACAACAAATAGCTTTCGCGAATAAAGAATTGGTGGAGAATGTTGAGACCGTTTTCCTTTTATCAAGTCCATATTATACCAATATTAGCAGCACCATTGTAAGAGACATTATCATTAACAAGGGTAACTACAGCAAGTTTGTACCCGAAGGAATTGTATTTTAGAACAAGTGCGCTTGTTTAGATACTTTTGGAAATTCTATTTTTTCAATAAGTGTTTTAATAGAATCATAAGTTTCGAAATCAGGCTGCTTTAAAAAAGCTTTATCGACCCATCTTACTTCGGTAATATCTTCCTCCAATTGAGGTGTAACGTCTATGTTTCCCCACGCTATCATTTTGTACCAAGCCGTTTTTTTCAAAATCCAACGGCCCTTCAAAAAATAGACATGGTAGGTATTGTCAATTTTATCGAGCAGGCCTAAAAAATGAAGGCCGCATTCCTCGTGTACCTCGCGCAGGGCTGCCATTCTTTGGGCTTCGCCTTTTTCTATTTTTCCTTTTGGTAAATCCCAAAGTCCCAAACGTTTGATCAATAGTAACTGGCCGAGTTCATTAAATACAATACCACCAGCAGCTTTAATTAATTTAAATTGTTTTTTCAACACCTCATATAGCTTTAAAGAAGCATCGGTCTCGAATCCCAAATAACGGTCTTTAAGCGCAGTGCCGCTCGTTATTTTGGCAATAAGATCTTTCAATTCGGTAGCTGGAAACAGTACCACCTTTTCTTTCTGTTGTTTTAGAAAAGCACTATTGCCGATAAATAGTGTATAGTGGTTAATAAATATTTTATAGTTTTGCTGACCCATAATTATGATGAACGATACAAGTGCAAAAATAGCGCAATACTTATTAGAATGCGAAGCAGTCAAATTAAATGTTGATGAACCTTTCACTTGGACCAGCGGCATGCGCTCTCCAATATACTGCGACAACAGAGTGACACTCTCTTACCCAACCATTCGTCAATACATTACGAACGAACTAGTGAAGGTGATTCTTCAGCATTTTGGAAATGTTGAAGCCATTGCTGGTGTGGCAACTGCGGGTATCGCACAAGGTGCTTTAATTGCCGACAAAATGAATTTGCCCTTTGCCTATGTAAGGCCAGAACCCAAAAAACATGGTTTAAAAAACAGCATTGAAGGCCGATTGGAAACAGGAGCCAAGGTAGTTGTGGTCGAAGATTTGATTAGCACCGGCAAAAGCAGTTTAAAAGCCGTTGAAGATTTAAGAGAGAACGGTATTGAAGTAATTGGTTTAGTTTCAATTTTTAATTATGGTTTTGCTGCGGCCGACCAAAAATTCAAAGACACCAATTGCCATTATATCTCATTATCGAATTTTAATGCATTGGCAGAAGTAGCTATCCAAACCAATTATATCACCAATTTGCAAGCCGAAAAAATTGCCATGTGGAGCAAAGACCCACAAGCTTGGAGCGATCAAATTGGGGCTTAACCAACGGTTATTTTACTTAATTTTATGAAGCTGTAATACTGCTACATAGACCTTGCAATTCTTTTTTTTTCAAAAAATAAGTGTTAAAAATGTGTGCTTTGAGAATTTTAATTACATTTGTTAATACAAGAATAGATAACATTATGCAAATGCAATTTTCACCACTGATTCTTACACTTTCTTAACTTCGATTTAAAGTTTCGTTCTTAATTTAATTATAAACTAATCAAACAAAATAAATAAAATGAAAAAAATCAAACAACTATCATTCGTCGTACTTGTTACACTTTTAACACTTAGTGCTTGTACCATGCAAAAACGCGTTTACAACCGTGGTTTCCACATTGAGTGGTTTGAAAGTAAAGGGTCGGATAAGGTGGCTGCCGTTCATGCAAAAAAGGCAGAGAAAAAACAAAGCCAAAGCAGCGCACAAACCATTGCTAACAAAACTGAGACTGCAGCCAATGTTGACAACATGAACATCGCAGTAAACGATACAAAAACAATATTGAATGCAGTAGAAGAAAACAAATCGCAAACTGTAAGTGCTCCAAAAGTATTTTTCAAGTCGACCAAAATGGCGCAAAAAGTACTTTCTCAAAAATCAAACACTTTTGCAAAACCGGTGATGAAAGCGGCCGTAAAACAAATGGCTAAGCCAACTAAAACAGCCGATGCTGAATTAATTTTATTGTATGTTCTTTGTATCCTTATTCCACCATTAGCTGTAGGCATTGTTACAGATTGGGATGGCGGACCAGTTATCCTTAATTTACTTTTGTGTTTATTATGTTGGCTACCAGGTATTATCCATGCCTTTATAGTTGTAAGCGAGGAAGGATAATTTGCGCAACATCAAACAAAATAAAAATATTCTAATAATCTATTTCAGCGGATTAATAGCATTGCCCATTGTGTTAATGCTATTGTCCGCTGATTTTTTTGATAAAGGGCCTTCCCTCTGCCTTTCGGTGGTTTTGCTCAATAAAACTTGCTACGGATGTGGCATTACAAGGGCCATACAGCACCTTCTCCATTTTGAATTGAGTACTGCACTCGCCTATAATAAACTTTGTGTAATTGTACTTCCCTTGTTAATTTTTTTATGGGGGCAAACCGTGTTAAAAACTTACCGAAAATTAAAAGTCAATTGAGGGTTTAAGGCTTTTGCTTTTTTAATAACATTTCGATGGTTTTAACCACTCGATTGGAACGGGTTTCTTCCTTCTTAGCTTCGTTAATCCACGTGATGTATTCCTTGCGATGGGTGTAAGCTAGCATATCAAAATATTCAGACAACTTATTCTCGTCTAATAGCTTTTGCAAATCAAGTGGTGTATCAATTTCGGTAGTGGCCGCTTTCGATATGGGCACTGCTTTTCCTGTGGTATTAATTTGAACTGCCTCTTTAATATAATCCATTAAAATTTTTTCTTTGACCTCAGCAAGGTTTTTAAAATGAATTCTGCGATTGTGAACATTGTTATCGCCTTCCGATAATATTTTCTTGGGGTCTTTCAATTGCGCCCCTTGAAAAAAAACAAAGGCCACATGTTTTTTAAAAGCGCCAAAACCACATACCATGCCTTGGTGGTAAAAATTAGGTCCCCATTTCCAGTCCTCCACCATTTGAGGGTCGGCCTTGTGTATAATGGTTCTTAATTTTAGGCATATGGCTTTGCTCCAATCTGGCATGGCATCAATGTATTCAGAAATTTGAATACTTGCATCGGATCGGTGCTTCAAAGGCATAAATTGAATTAGGACTGCTTTGAAAGAAAATCGTTGTAGGCCATTTGAATGCCTTCATTTAATTGTACTTTATGTTGCCATCCTAAGCTGTGCAAATAACTTACATCCATTAATTTGCGTGGTGTGCCATCTGGTTTGCTGGTATTAAACACCAACTCACCTGAGTAACCAATGGTATCTTTTATTAAAATGGCAAGGTCTTTAATACTTAAATCGGTACCACTGCCAATGTTTACAAACTGCTTACCATTGTAGTTCAACATCAAAAACAAGGCAGCATCTGCCAAGTCATCTGCAAACAAAAATTCTCTTAGTGGTGAACCTGTTCCCCATATTTCTACTTGGGGTAATTGGTTGACCTTGGCCTCATGAAATTTGCGAATCAATGCTGGCAAAACATGGCTGTTTTCAGGGTGGTAATTATCGTTGATACCATACAGATTAGTTGGCATAACAGAGATAAAATTACAATCGTATTGATCGCGGTAGGCCTCACATAATTTAATACCTGCTATTTTAGCGATTGCATAAGGTTCATTGGTAGGCTCTAAAAGACCCGTTAATAAATACTCTTCTTTTAAAGGTTGAGGTGCCAATTTCGGATAAATACAACTGCTGCCAAAGAACATTAATTTTTCGACATCGTTTACGAAGGCCGAATGGATGATGTTATTTTGGATGGCTAAATTATCGTATAAAAATTCTGCGCGATAAGTATTATTGGCCACAATACCGCCAACTTTAGCGGCACACAAAAATACATACTCTGGCTTTTCGAGTGCAAAAAAATCAGCTACTGCTTGTTGACTTCTTAAATCAAGTTCAGCAGAAGTTCTTGTTACAATGTTATTAAATCCTTTGGCTTTTAGGGCACGGTATACTGCACTGCCTACCATACCTCGGTGACCAGCAACAAATATTTTAGATTGTATGTCCATATTTTAAATAGCAAAAATACGGATAATGTTTTTAAATTCTGAAAGCTATTTGATTGTAACTTATTACAAAGCGAAGGACTTATTCTTTATAAAAAGATATTTGCATTTAACATAATTCGAATTACTAATATTTTTAGCAATTAGAGCTTAATTAATGAATTATATTTGCTCAATCACCATGTCAAATTTTGTTGAACTCTACGAATCGCTAAACACCGCACAAAAAAAAGCAGTGAACCATATTGAAGGACCTGTAATGGTGGTAGCTGGACCAGGCACCGGTAAGACCCAAATCTTAGCCGCTAGGATTGCCAATATCCTTCAAAAAACGGATACCAATGCTTATCAGATTCTGTGTTTAACCTATACCGATGCAGGTGTTATTGCCATGCGTGAAAGGTTACTGAAATTTATTGGCCCTGTGGCTTATCGGGTGCACATCCATACTTTCCATTCGCTATGTAACGAAATCATTCAACACAACAGCAATTATTTTGGCTATACCAATTTAAAGCCTGCCAACGATTTAGATGTCATCGAAATATTGCAAGAGATGATAGATGCTATGCCCAACGACCATGTCTTAAAACGCTTAAAGGGTGAAGTGTATTACGATTTGCAAAATTTCAAAACCCTCTTTAACCTTATTAAGGAAGAGAATTTAAAGCCCGAAGATATCAAAGCAAAGGCCGATGCCTTTTTTGCAGAGCAGGTAGATAATGGTGAATTTACTTACAAAAAAAATGGCAAGGATTACGCAAAAGGCGATATTAAACAAGCCGCTTACGACGAAGCCCTGTTAAAAATAGAAAAATTAAAAGCGGCTGTAGATTTATTCCCTGTGTTTCAATCGAAGATGCTGAACCGCAAATTGTACGATTTTACGGACATGATTACTTGGGTGATTCGCGCCTTTGAAGAAGACAAAAACTTTTTATTGAATTACCAAGAGCGCTTCTTATATGTACTGGTAGACGAGTTTCAAGATACCAATGGTGCGCAAAATCAAATCGTGAATTTTATTACAGAATATTGGGAGGTACCCAACTTATTTGTGGTAGGTGATGACGATCAATCCATCTATAAATTCCAGGGTGCAAACATTAGCAATATTCTGAATTTCGCATCCCAATTTCAAGACCATTTAACAACGACTGTACTAACGGATAATTACAGATCTAGTCAGCACATTTTAGATGCCTCGCGTTCGCTTATTAATTTAAACAACGAACGCATTGAAGCCATCGACAAGCATTTAATTGCAATGAATGCGGATTATGCAGCAATTGATTTGAAACCACAAATCAATGCCTATTTCAATCCTTTGCACGAAGCTATTGCCATTGGCGAAAAGGTGATGCAATTGCATGCCGAAGGAGTTCCATATACAGAAATGGCCATCTTGTACCGCAACCACTCGCAAGTTGAAATTCTTACAAAATATTTTAAGGCCCATGGCATTCCCTTTAATTCAAAAAGAAGAATTAATATTTTGAATGAGTTACTGGTGACTAAGCTTTTAAAAATACTGAATTATATTAATGCCGAAAGTCGCAGACCTTATACTGGCGAAGAATACATCTTCGAAATCTTGAATTTCGATTTTTATAAAATTCCTTCTATTGAAATTGCCAAACTCAGTATCGATGTTAAAAACAAAAGGGCCAAGTGGCGCGATTATTTGAGTGATTTTGCAAAAAACAAAAACGATTTATTTAACGGCCAACCTGGTGTTGACGGGCGCACTGAATTGAAACGCCTGATTGAAGATTTGGAATATTGGACTGGGCAAGTCAACAATATTACAGTACCTCAATTGATAGAAAAAATTATTGCCAAAGGTGGTATTTTAAGTTATGTGATGCAAGCCGATGATAAACGTTGGCAAATGCAAATTCTCAGAACCTTCTTCGATTTTATTAAAGAAGAAGCGGCCAAAAATCCCCGCATGCAATTGTCGGATTTATTGAAAACCATTCAGCGTTATGCGCAATTTAATATTGCAATTGAGGCATGGCAAATTTTACAGATGCCGGACAGTATCAATTTGATTACGACTCATAGCAGCAAAGGGCTGGAATTTGAACATGTTTTTATTACCAACTGCATTGAAAAAGCCTGGTTTAACAGCATGCGCGACAGAGATTTTGGTTTGGCAAAAGTGTATTTTAAAACCAATGATGAAGCAGCAGAAGCAGAAGAAAACAGGCGTTTGTTTTATGTGGCCATGACCCGCGCAAAGAAAGGACTTTACATTTCTTACCATCAACAAACACTCGACACCAAACCAATTGAAAAATTGAGATTCATTGAAGAGTTAGCTAGTGGATCTGACTTAAAAATCATGTTTCCACAAGTTGATGAGCAAGCGGTTCTTGACTTTGAAGCCCAATATTACCAAGATGAAACCTTTCCAGATTTTGAGCTCATAGACCATGCCTACCTCGATACCTTGTTAGCCAATTATACTTTATCTGCCACCCATTTAAATTCTTATTTAAGATGTCCTACTGATTTTTATTTTAATCAGGTTTTAAAAGTACCGAGTGCAAAAAGCGAAGGCGCCAGTTTTGGTACCGCCATTCATTACGCTTTAGAAAACTTGTTTACCGAAATGCAAAGTCACCCTGACAAGCAATTACCAGCCGTCGATTCATTGGTAAGTTATTTTGAAAAATCGATGTACGCCCAGCGCGATGGATTTACAGAAGATGCTTATGAGCGCAGACTGGCCCATGGCAAAATATTATTGCCCCAATACTATGCAGAATACGCCAAACAATGGATGAATGAAAAAGTCTTCACCATTGAGAAAAACATGCAAAACATTGAAGTAAAAGGGGTGCCTATCAAAGGTAAATTAGATAAGATAGTTTTCGAGGGCAACAGTGCCTATGTCATCGATTTTAAAACAGGCGATTTTAAATACGCCAAATCAAAATGCAATCCGCCTAAAGCCGATGCAGACCCAAATAAACCAGAGCAAGTATTGGGTGGCGACTATTGGCGCCAAATGGTGTTTTACAATTTGTTAATTGAGAACGACCATAGCACAAAATGGACCATGACAAGAGGAGAAATGAATTTTGTGGAGCCCGATAAAAACAAAAAATTCGATAGGGTTCAATTTGCCATTTCGCCCGATGAGGTGAGTATTGTTACAGAACAAGTATTAGACACCTATCAAAAAATAAAAGCCCATGAATTTAAAAATGGATGCAACGATGACAATTGCCATTGGTGCAATTTTGTTAAATACTATTTGAAAAAAGAAATTCAGGTTACTGAGCAATTACCTGGCAGTGCCGAGGATGTTGAAGCGTAATTATTTCAAAGGCACTTGGTCTGAATCGATTTCCTTTTTCTCGCCATCTTGCCAGCGGTATAATTTGCCTTTTATTTTCTCTATGGTTCCATCCGAACGCATGGCATTTAGATTAATTGTTTTAATTCTTCTGGTACCCTCTTTTACTTTTGAATCTACTTTATAAACTTGCATTTCAAAAAGGTTTTCATCTTTGTCATAAAATTTAAGCGTGTCAGAGAATACCCCGTTTTTCTTATTCCCTTTAAC
>CANFUB010000004.1 GCA_947450015.1 Bacteroidota bacterium
AGCTTACCTGCAGCAATAGTTTTTAAAACCTTTGCTTTTAAAACCTGATTTTGTGAGCAGTTTAAAAGATTTTGATCGAGTAAAACAAAATCAGCATCCTTTCCAATTTCAATGCTTCCTTTTCTATGCTCCAAACGACATGCTTTGGCTGCCCAAATGGTCATTCCTTTCAAGGCTTCTAATGGCGATAATTTTTCATTTAAAAGAAATGGTTTCATATCTTCATCGTTGGCGTTTTGACGATAAACAGCGCTGTAAAACGTAAACAATGGATTTAAATATTCAACCGGAAAATCGGTTCCCAAAGGCAAATAACCATTCTGTTTTAACAATGTATGGTATGCATATGCACCTGCCATTCGGTTTTCACATATGCGGTCTTTTACCCATGGTCCGTCGCTTGTTGCATGTGTTGGTTGAACAGAAGGAATTATGCTAAAATTAGAAAACAAATCGATGTCTTTAGGATCGATTATTTGCGCGTGTTCAATGCGCCATCGTTTATCATTTTTACCCTTAAGATATTTACCATAAACTTGTGCAATTAGATTGTTGGCAGAGTCACCAATACAATGTGTATTAACTTGGTAATTGGTGGTTGAGCTGATATCGTTACACCATTTGTTAAAATAAAATGGGTCATTCAATAGCATGCCTGAGTGGTGGTCTCTATCGCAATAGGGTTTTTTCAATTTAGCACCTCTACTACCTAATGCACCATCTGCATATAATTTAAAGCTGCATATTTTGGAATGATTATTCTCAAGCTCTCCTTTTGTTTGTGCGTATTTTAAACCTTTATCAGTTGGATTCAGCATCATGTATAAGTACATGTTTAAGGTTTCTTTTCGACCTAAAGAATCTAAAAACAAACACGTTTCTAAATCTAATCCAGCATCAGCGAGGGTGGTTAATCCAAGCGAAAAACATTCTTTTTCTGCTTGTTTAAGGCCTTCAATTATATCATTGTTAGAAGGAGAATTAACAAACTTTTCAACCAAATCAACTGCATTATCAATTAATACCCCCGTTAATTTTCCTTTGTTCAAAATTAATTCTCCACCATTCACATTTGTCTTTTCATTTATACCAGCTAAGTCTAATGCCTTTTGATTGCATATGGCTGCATGCCCATCAATTCTTTTCAGAACAACAGGTTTATCTGGGAACATTTTATTTAAAGCCGCATTGGTTGGATAATCTTTTTTAACCCAATCATTCTGATCCCATCCCCTGCCTGTAAGCCAAACTGAATTACTTTTCTTATTAAAAGTATCTATTTTTTGTAGAATCTCTTCCCAACTTTTAGTACCAACTAAATTACAACTTAACAAGGTTTTTGCATAGCCGTAAAAGTGGCAATGAGCATCAATAAATCCTGGGTAAAGGTAATTTTTATGAAGATCTATTTTATTCGTATCAGCACACTCAAATTGATCCAAAATACTGCTATCACCACATGCAATTATTTTGCCTTTATTAACAACAATAACACTTGCTTTTGGGGCCTTATCATTTAAGGTAATAATATTGCCATTAAATAAAATTAGATCCACCTTTCTTTTGTTTGATGGTGAACATGCCAAACAAAAAAGAAGACCAATTAGGTAGAAATAACGCATGTTTAATTGACAACTACGCGCTTCCATGTATCTGTTCTACCAATGGCTTTAATACCAATGTACCCTCTTATATCAATTGTATTATCATCTTTCATATTAATAACACATTTATAGGTTTTACCATTTTTTGGATCATAAATCGTACCACTACCCCACTCTTTTTTACCTGCGTAAACAAAATCTTTTAGAATTCGATTGCCTTTTAAAGGATTATTTCGCATGGCAGTATCAGGATTGTTTTTATCGAGCTTAGGCTTTTTTGTAGCAGGATCATTAGGTTCTTTTAACCATACAATTTTACCAAAATATTTGGTTCCAATCTTTTCAATTTTAATTTTAGAACGGCCATCACCTGGCTCCCATGTGCCTAATAATTTGTCAGCATCTGCATCATAAATACCTGCGATACCAAGTCCGAAACTCAATATTAGCGCGGCAACAAATAATAAATTTTTAATTTTCATTTTTATTAATATTTAACTTCGATTTCCATCTTACCTATCATATTTATATTCATACTCGTGTCTTTAGCAACTGTAGCATCAACAACTAAGATGAATTTATCTTGTTTTAATAATTCTAACAGACCTTCTTGTTGAGAAGCGATGGTTGCGTTGATTGACTTTGCGCCAGGCTCAACCTTATTTATCGCTGCTGCCTGCACCATGGCTGTTTGATCGGAAGCAAATTGTAAATTAAAACTTGTAAACGGATCTAAGCTATTAGAATCGGCAGCAGAAATGGTTAGTGACTTCAATTGAACAGATTTAATGGCTTCGGCAGTAATGCCATTTTCTTTTGCAAAAGCATTTAAGGTGTTTTTTACTTCACCTTGTGACAAATTAGCGCCTTCATACAAAGGTCCTTCTGCTTTTATTGCGATATTGTCAATCACAAGGGTTTTTGAACGTTCCTGAGGTTGACAAGCCGACATAAAAACAAGTAAAAAAACTACACCGATACTTTGAATTAATTTTATCATAAGGCAATAATAATTCTACGAAAACGAAAAACAAAACAATCCTTATATTAATTATCTATACTCAAATTAAACAGCTAGCATTCCTAAAAAATACATAGTTTTGCGATATGGATTTGCCTTCACATAATGCATTCAAAAACTATGAAACCCTTTTTAAAAAAATTGGACGAATTGCAGATGATTCAAATTTAGAAATATATTTAATTGGAGGCTTTGTAAGAGATATTTTTCTTCACAGAGAAAGCAAAGACATTGATATTGTTGTTATTGGTAAAGGAATTGATTTCGCAAAAAAAGTAGCACATGTTTTACCGAATTCTAAATTTTCTTTTTTTGAAAACTTTGGAACAGCTCAGGTTATCTATGAAGATTTAATTATCGAATTTGTTGGTGCCCGAAAAGAAAGCTATGAAAGGAACAGTAGGAAACCTTTTGTTGAAGCTGGCACGCTACAAGACGATCAAGAGCGAAGAGATTTAACAATCAATGCCTTAAGTATAGGTTTGAATGCTCATAATTTTGGAAATGTCATCGATCCATTTAAAGGCTTAGATGATTTGGATCAACAAATTATTCGTACTCCAATGGATGCTGATACGACTTTTAGTGATGACCCTTTACGCATGATGCGAGCCATTCGTTTTGCCAGTCAGCTTGGCTTCAGAATTGAAGAAAAAACCTTTGACGGCATAGAACGCAACAAAGAAAGAATTAAAATTATTTCGCAAGAAAGGATTACAGAAGAGTTAAATAAAATTGTACTTTCTCCAGTTCCATCGATAGGTTTTGAATATTTATTTGACACAGGCTTATTGCATTTAATTTTTCCTGAAATGGCCAATTTATATGGTGTCGAAACCATTAACAACAATTCACATAAAGATAATTTTTATCATACCCTTCAGGTTTTAGACAACTTATGTAAACTAAGCAATGATTTATGGTTAAGATGGGCTGCAATTTTACATGACATCGCAAAGCCAGCTACAAAACGTTATGAGCCGGGAATTGGATGGACTTTTCATGGACATGAAGATCGCGGAAGTAGAATGGTAAAACCTATTTTTACGCGCTTAAAATTACCGCTCAACGAAAAAATGAAATTTGTTGAGAAATTGGTTTTGTTGCATTTACGTCCAATCGTATTATCTCAAAATATTGTTACTGACAGTGCTATAAGACGCGTAATGGTTGAAGCAGGAGAAGACATTGAAGCTTTAATGATGTTGTGTAGAAGCGATATTACAAGTAAAAACGAAAAGAAGGTTGAGCGCATTAAACAAAATTTTTATCTAGTTGAAGAAAAGATGAAATTGGTTTCTGAGAAAGACAATCTACGCAACTGGCAACCACCCATTAATGGCAACGACATTTTGAGTCGATTTATTATAGAAAAGCCACAACAAATTGGTCTTTTAAAAAATGCTGTTAGAGAAGCCATTCTTGAAGATTTAATTAAGGATGATTTTGATGCATCTATTGCATTTCTAAAAGAATTTGCAAGGTCGAATGGGATAAAAGAAAAAACTCTCGAAAATTAATTTATTTTTGCCTAAGATATGATTTACCGTTTTAAAGTTTGGTTTGAAGAAGATGAAGATATTAATCGTGTGATTGATATACAACCTACCGCAACCTTTTTGGATTTGCATAATATAGTATTGGATTCAATTGGTTTTAATAAGAAGGAAGCATCTTCCTTTTATGTTTCTGATGATAATTGGAGAAAAGGAAAGGAAGTAACCTTGATAGAGAATGGCAATAAACTTTTGATGGAGAAAGTAAAGATCAACGAACTTGTAAATGATCCGCATCAAAAATTCTTATACATTACAGATTTTAAAGAACAATGGACTTTGCACATTGAATTGCAAAGCATTCAAAATGACGTAAAAGGAATTAAATATCCATTAATTTCTAAGTCGACTGGAAAAGCCCCTAAACAAAACGAAGGACTGGGTCGATTTAAAATTGTTGATGAATCTGAATTCGATGAAATTGCGAATAAACTTGTAAGTAAACAAACACCTATGCTCGATGAAGGTTTTGATGAAGAGGCTTTCGGAGAAGAGGGCGAGGATGAAGAAAACATGGACGATGAATTTGGCGCCAGTTATGGTGAGGGTGAAGAAGAACATATTTAAATCTACCTAAATTAATTCAATGCAAATTACCTTTCTTGGCACCGGTACATCGCAAGGTGTTCCTTTGATTGCTTGTCAATGCGAGGTTTGCAAAAGTACGAATAGCAAGGATAAGCGCCTTCGCAGTAGTATTCAAATTGACATAGATGGTAAAGTATTGGTTATTGATAGTGGTCCCGACTTTAGGCAACAGATGTTAAGAAATAACACATTGCAATTGGATGGGTTAATTTTTACACACGAACATAAGGATCATATTGCAGGCATGGATGATATTCGCGCCTTTAATTATATTAATCAAAAGGCCATTGATGTATATGCAACTTTGAATGTGCAAACTGCTTTAAGGCGTGAATTCCAATATATTTTTTCCGATTTCAAATATCCTGGGATTCCTCAATTAGATTTTATTACCATCTCGGCTGATTCAGATTTTATGGCCGCTGGAATTCCAATTACACCCATCGAAGTGATGCATTATAAACTTCCTGTGCTCGGCTTTCGAATCAATGATTTTACCTATATAACGGATGCCAATTTTATTGATTCTAAAAATAGAGAAAAAATAAAGGGCAGTAAAGTTTTAGTTTTAAATGCACTAAGGCACGAAAAACACATCAGTCATTTTACATTAGAAGAAGCCATTGAAGTTGCCAAAGATTTAGAAGTACCTGAAATTTATTTTACACACATAAGTCATCAATTGGGATTACACGATGAAATTAACAAAAACCTTCCAAAAGGAATGCATTTAGCTTGGGACGAACTAAAAATAAAACTATAAAACGATACAGTCTTAGTCTTCTAACTGCCTCTAAAATATTTTATAATTTTAGCCAAGCCATGCAGCTTTAGGCTATCAACCTTCGAAAATAAAAGAATTGATTGGCGTTGAATTTCGTTTATTTGTTGTGCCTTTGCCAAAAAAGGTCTTCCGGTTATAACCAAACTTTTTGAATTATCACTAGCCTACTTATTTTATTGCCAATACAAGTAGTTAAATTTCTTATCTTAGGTTAATTAAAATAAAAATTGAAAAAACAATCTTTGTGTTCCAATTAGAATTAAATTTACAATTTGGGTCATTGATATGGAACGAAAACACTTTATTAAAATAATAGCAGGCACAACAGGTATGATAACATTAGGATCATTTAATAAAATAACAGACTTGCTAGAAGAGCAAGATGAAAAACTTCCCGTAATTTTTATGGGGCATGGCTCACCAATGAACGGGATTGAAGATAACACCTTTAGTAAGCGTTGGAAAGAAATGGGAAAAGCGATTAGTATACCTAAAGCTGTTTTGTGTATATCTGCGCATTGGTTAACCAACGGGACAAAGATTACTGCCATGTCTCAACCGCAAACCATCCATGATTTTGGCGGATTTCCGCAAGCTTTGTTTGATGTTCAGTATCCTGCACCAGGCGATCCCACGCTAGCTGCAGAAACGGCCAATATGATAAAAAAGACAAGCGTTGGATTGGATCATGAATGGGGCTTAGACCACGGCACCTGGTCGGTCGTTAAAAACATGTATCCTTTGGCGAATATTCCGGTCTTGCAGTTAAGTATTGATTACAATCAACCATTACAATATCACTACGAATTGGCGAAGGAATTAAGTGAATTAAGAAAAAAGGGTGTTCTAATTATTGGCAGTGGTAATATGATTCATAATTTAAGAATGGTGGCATGGGATAAGATGAATGTTCCGAATTATGGTTTTGATTGGGCCATTGAAATGAATACAACTTTTAAAAAGTATATTACCGATAAAAACCACCAAGCGCTCATTGATTATCAAAAAATGGGTCCTTCAGCTATGTTAGCCATTCCTACACCCGACCATTATATTCCTCTCATATATACTTTGGCATTGCAAGACAAAGAAGATAATGTCAGTTTCTTTAATGATGAATTGGTGGCAGGTTCTTTAAACATGACCTCGGTTTTTATCTCTAACAAAGCTATGACAAAGCCTTTAGTCAAAGCACCTCATCAAAATGACTCAAGCACTATAGATTCAATTCAGCATTAATTGTTGCGAATATTTCTTAGCCTGAAATTTAGGGCATAAAAAAAAGGATAGTCAAATGACTATCCTTTTTTATTATGGTTAATTTTAATTAAAAAGTTTTCGCTTCTTCAATCCAAACATGCCATTGCTCAAGGCTGGTCATGCTGTCTTGACTTTCTAACTCAGCAATTTTCTCGTCAGTTAAGGCGATTAAATCTGCGTAAGTGTTAATTCCAAGGGCGTTTAATCTTTTTTCAAAAGCTGGACCAACGCCAGTTATTTTTTTAAGATCATCGCCTTTAGCGGTTTCTTTTTCTTCTACTACTTTCTTTTCAGCTTTAGGTTTTGATTCGGTAGCTGGTTTGCTGCCGGCATTATCGAACATCGCTTTCAAATCGCTGAAAGCATCAAGTTCACCTAAAGATGATTTATCTGTAGACTTGTTCATTGGTTTGCCTGTTTTAGCACCAGATTTAGCAGATTTATCTGAATTATCTTCTGCTCTTTTGGTTTTATCTTCAGCTTTCCAAGTATTTGTGTGAGACAATACGATGCTCTTACTTTCTTTATTGAATTCAATAACTTCGAAGGTAAGCACTTCATCTTCTTTTATTTTACCACCGTTTTCTTTTACTAAATGGCGTTTAGGAGCGAATCCTTCGATACCATATTGTAATTGAACGTTAGCACCTTTATCATTTTGAGAAGTAACGGTACCTTCGTGGTTAGAACCCAATTTGAAGATGGTTTCGAAAGTATCCCAAGGATTTTCTTCCAATTGTTTGTGGCCTAAAGATAAACGTCTGTTTTCAGCATCTACTTCTAAAACTACAACATCAATTTTCTCATCTTTCTTAATGAATTCAGATGGGTGTTTGATTTTCTTGGTCCAAGACAAATCAGAAACGTGAATTAAGCCATCAACACCTTCTTCAAGTTCGATGAACAAACCATAGCTAGTTAAATTCTTAACTGTACCATTGTGTTTGCTACCAACTTTGTATTTTTCAACAATAGAAGCCCATGGATCCGGTGTTAATTGTTTAATGCCCAATGACATTTTGTGCTCTTCTTTATCTAAAGATAAAACGATTGCTTCAACATCATCACCAGCTTTTAAGAAATCGTGTGGACTTCTTAAATGGCTGCTCCAGCTCATTTCAGAAACGTGAACTAAACCTTCAACACCTGGTTTAATTTCGATGAATGCACCATAATCAGCAACAGTTACAACTTTACCAGTAACTTTTTCACCAATTTTAATGTTTTCACCCAAAGTATCCCATGGATGCTCAGTTAATTGTTTCATGCCTAAAGAAATTCTTTTCTTTTCGTCATCAAACTCAAGCACAACTACGTTGATTTTTTGGTCTAATTTCAATAACTCCTCTGGGTGATTGATTCTGCCCCATGAGATATCAGTGATGTGCAATAAGCCATCGATACCACCTAGGTCAACAAACACACCGAATGGCGCGATATTTTTAACGATACCTTCAAGCACTTGACCTTTTTCTAATTTAGAAAGGATATCAGATTTTTGTGCTTCAATATCATCTTCGATTAATGCTTTGTGAGAGATAACAACGTTTTTGAATACATCGTTAACTTTTACAATTTTGAACTCCATGTCTTTACCAACATATTGATCGTAATCTTTAATTGGCTTAACATCGATTTGTGAACCTGGCAAGAAAGCATCGATGCCCATAACATCAACTACTAAACCACCTTTGGTTCTATTTTTTACTAAACCTGTTAAGATAGTACCTTCCTCCATAGCTTTCAAGATGTGCTCCCATGCTTTTTCTTGAATTGCGCGTTTACGGGATAAGATTAATTGACCGTTTTCGTCTTCTGTATTTTCAACATAAACTTCAACTTTGTCACCTACTTTAACATCAGCTAAATCTTTAAATTCATTTTTTGAAATGATACCATCAGATTTAAAACCCACATTCACTACAATCTCTCTCTCAGAAATGGCTACGATATAACCACTTACTAGCTCATTTTGAGTTAAACTTTTTAAAGAACCAGAATATAAGTTTTCTAATTCTTTACGTTGGCTTTTGTCATAATTGCCAAAACCAGCGTTGTCCATGCTCCAATCGAAATCTCCCGCAGCTGGAGCTGTTTCTTTTTTGTTGCGGGTAGTTGGGGTTTCTGCGGCTGCTTCAACATTTGTTGTAGCGTTGCCTTGGTTTAATTGTTCTTCTGTCAAATTTTATTTCCTCCTTTGTTGGGGCGGCAAAATTAATTAATATTTATTTAATTACCTATAGTTTTTTATTTCAGCTCATTCGTTGATTCTCAGTGCTATAGTTTTAAAAAGGCGTTGCCTTAAAAAAAACGACAAAAATCAAATAAATAAAGGCTATCAATTGATTCTAATTCATAATTTTTGAAAGTTAGACATTTGACAAAAAACAGCGATTGCTTTCTAATTTCAGAAACCGCTATCAAATGCCATATTTTTTTATTCTATAAATACAATTAAAAGCTAAAAAAAATACATGTCAAAGCATTTGGTAGAATGAAAAGTGAACAAACTCAAAAGCGCTTTAAAAGAAAAAACTGATATAAGAAATGGATAAATATTTAACCCGTTGTTTTACTTTTTGAAATAAGGTCTAATTTGACTTTTGAGTTGGGCAATTTGCAATTTTTTTTTAATTTCTAAAGCTTGGCTATCTTCTAGCATCACTTGTTTAGAATTTAATTTTTCAAATATTGTATAAAGGATTTGATTTCGTTCAGAACGGCTTGAATCTTTAGACTCTTTGAGTAAATTGAATAATTGATTATAGGATTTTGACAATTTAGAGGCGTCAAAATCTTCAATATCTTGAATGGTTTTGATGTTCAAGTTTTGGAGCAGCGCCTTCTTAATCGAGTCGGAATTATACGCCATTGGTTTTGCATTGTCTTGAAAAGTATCACTTAGTAACTTTTCTATGGAAGTTGTTTTAAATTCATTTTCATTTGACTGATTGGCATTGTTATTCTGACATGCAAATAAAAGGACACAAACGCAACCTAGTAGATACTTTATATTCATGGCTTCAAATTTACAAACATTACAAAGTTTTGGGCAAAAAAAAAGTTGAGATTAAAATCTCAACTTTTTTAATATTTGAATAATCTAAAATTATTTTTTGATCATTTCTTTAGCATCTTTAACAACTTCTTTGCCTTTTTCGATGATGTTTTTACCTTCTTCAACTGGCGCTACAACAGCAGCAGTTGTATCAGCAGCCATAGCAGCAGCTTTTTCAGCGTCCATTTTAGCTTTGAAATCAACACCAGCAGCATTCCAAGACTCAGTAACAGTAGCTAAAGTAGCTTTACCAGCCTCATCTAATTCTTCCATTTTAATTGAAGCAACAGCAGTATTAAAAGCTTCAGTGTAAGAAGCCAATGTAGCTGAATCGTGAGCAGGAGCAGCAGCGATAACAGTTTTCATTGAATCAACCCAAGCATTTAATTTAGTTAAGTTAGTAGCTGATTCAGTTACAGCAGGAGCATTGTTACAAGCTGCAAATAAAGCTGCAACAAAAGAAGCGATGATTAATTTTTTCATTTTTTATTTATTTCTTAAATTTGGTGCAAAATTAAAATTAAAATTTATTAAAACAAATTTATTTTTTTATTGGAAAACGCATCTTGTAATCGTGTTCAACACGCCCTAAACTTATGTTGTTTAACTTTCCTTTGAGTAAGTTCTTTTTAAGCGGTGTAACGTAATCTACAAACAATTTACCTTCAATATGATCATATTCATGTTGTATAATTCTAGCTGCCATTCCATCGAACGACAATTCGTGTTCCTTAAAATTCTCATCCCAAAAACGAATCGTTAATTCTGGTTTTCGACTTACATTTTCGCGAATGGTTGGAATACTTAAGCAACCTTCCTCGTATTTCCATGGCTCTCCCCATTCATTTAAGATGGTTGGATTAATAAATGTTCTTTTGAAATCGGTTGGCTTAATACCTTCAATTGGGGTGCCATCCACGATAAAGATTCTAATTGGCAATCCTACCTGAGGTGCAGCCAAACCAATACCGTTACTTTCGTACATGGTTTCATACATATTGGCAATTAACTCCTGTAAATTAGGATAATTAGGATCTATCTCAGTGCATTTCTTTCGTAATACAGGCGACCCATAGGCATAGATTGGTAATATCATTTCGACGCTAAATAAGTTTGCAAAATTAAGGCAGCTGCTACGGTATCTACAAGTTTTTTATTTTTTCTATCCTTTTTTTTATAGCCTGCGTCAATTAAAGTCTGCTTGGCCATTCGACTTGTTAACCTTTCATCAATTTTTACAATTGGATGATTCGGGAAATTTTCTTTTAGTTTTTTTTCAAATTCAATAACCATTTGAGTAGCATCGGTATCGGTACCGTCCATATTCAATGGTGCGCCAAGAACAATGGTTTCTACATTCTCTTTTGCAAAATACCCTTTTAAATAATCAATAATTTTTGAAGTATCGATGGTATCAAGTGGATAGGCAATCATTTGCAACGGGTCGGTTACCGCTACCCCTGTTCGTCTTCCTCCGTAGTCAAGTGCAATTATTCTGCTCATTTAAATATAATGCAAGATTGCATTTTTATGTTCAGTATAAAAAAATTAATTTCGCACAATTATGGAATTAGTGAATGGAAGATACCAGCTTGGTGGGGTTGATTTATTGCAATTGGTAGATCAATATGAATCGCCACTTTATGTTTATGATGCAGGAACTATGCAAAAGCAATTTGATAAATTGTATAATGCATTTCCTGGTGTGAAGCTTCATATTCATTATGCTTGTAAGGCATTGAGCAATCTTTCAGTTTTAAAATTAATGAAGAAATTCGGAACTGGTTTGGATGCTGTTTCTATTCAAGAGGTATGGTTGGGATTAAAAGCAGGATTTTCGCCAGATGAAATTTTATATACACCTAACGGGGTTAGCATGGAAGAAATTGACATGGCGGTAAAAGAAGGTGTGAGAATTAACATCGATAACATTTCAATTCTCGAGCAATTTGGTGCGAAATATGGTAAAACTGTACCTGTTTGTATCCGTGTTAATCCGCATATTATGGCAGGAGGCAACCATAAAATTTCTACAGGACATATTGATTCTAAATTTGGTATTAGTTATTACCAACTGAGACATGTTGCACGTGTTGTAAAATTGTATGATATAAATGTTGAAGGATTGCATATGCACACTGGCAGTGATATTCTTGATGCCGAAGTATTTATAAGAGGAGCCGAATTGTTGTTCGAAGCTGCAGAAGACTTTAAAGACTTGCGATACATGGATTTTGGAAGTGGTTTCAAAGTAGCTTATAAAGAGGCTGATATTACAACCGACATTAATGATATTGGTGGAAAAATTGCTTCTCGCTTTATTGAGTTCTGCAAAAAATATGGCCGTGAATTAGAATTATGGTTCGAGCCCGGTAAATTTTTAGTGAGTGAGTCGGGTTACTTTCTTGCAAAAACAAATGTGGTTAAACAAACTACAAGCACCATGTTTGCAGGCATCGATACAGGTTTAAATCATTTGATTCGACCGATGTTATACGATGCGTATCACAAAATCACAAACATTAGTAATCCTGTTGGCACTGAGCGTATTTATGCAGTTGTCGGCTATATCTGTGAAACCGATACATTCGGATGGGATCGTAAATTAAACGAAGTACGCGAAGGTGATATATTAGCTTTTCATAATGCTGGCGCTTATGGTTTCAGTATGGCTAGCAATTATAATTCCAGATTCAGACCTGCAGAAGTTTTAATTTATAATGGCGAGGCCCATTTAATTAGACGAAGAGAGACTTTAGAAGATCTGTTGACAACACAAATTAGTGTTGAAATTTAATTTGATTTCAAAATACTGTGAAGCGCAATCAGCAATTGATCAAACGCTTCTTGGAAATGATTTTGATTGTCGATTATAATATCAGCTAAATTTTGATATGGCTTAACAAAGGTCTCAAATCCAGGCAAGGTATGATTGTGCCATTGATACTTGATTATCTCTTCCGTTAGTCCTCGCTCCTGTTGGTCTCTGATAAGTCTTCTATTTAAAGCAATTTCAGGATGCAACTGTAGGAAAATTTTGTAGTCAAACAAATTGTTAATTGCTGGATAATGGTAAATAAATAAACCTTCAACAATTAAGATTGGTGCAGGTTTAATTTCAAAAAACGCTTCTTGCGCATTTGGGTTGTTGAAATTGTAGACTTTTTTTGTAAGGCTTTTACCTGATTTTATATGCAAAATATCATTTAGAAATGCAACATCATCGATTCCTTCGGGTAAATCAAAATTGTGAAAACCATTTTCATCGCGTTTTTGAAATTCAATTGGAAGGTAATAATTATCGGAAGATAGAATCTCAATTTCATCGCCTAGTTCATTTTTCAATAACCTTAACAAATGTGTTTTGCCAGCACCACTGATTCCACTTAGCCCAATGATATTCATTGTAATTTAAAATTAGATAATTTAATTTTGGACAAAGATATTTAAAGTTAAGGCAATTTTGAATGAAGCATCTTCACAAACAGATGAATTGCTGAATTAATGATAAGCGCCTACATTTGCTGTATGAAAAAAATTGTATTTATTTTAACATTAATTATCACCACAGCAGCTTGTAATCATTCTCCTGATCAATTACTTTTAAAAAATATTAAACAATTAGAGGCTAACAATAGTTTGGCCACAAGCGATACGCTTATCAACAGTTATCTAGCCTTTGCGCATCAATTTCCTGAACATCCATATGCCATTAAATTTATGTTTAAAGCTGCAGAAGCCAATGTAAAAGCGAAAAGAAATTTAGAAGGCGCCCAATTATATGAGGCTTTAGCAAATCAATACAAAGACAGTTCACTTGCTGCCGAGGCACTAATTAGGGCTGGTTTCAATTACCAAGTCTTAAATGAAGTTGACAAACAGAAAAGGGTATTCAATCAATTTCTAATGCAATTCCCAAAACACGATAGGGTGAATGACATCAAAATGTCGCTTGATATGCTAAATTATACACCAGCTCAGCAAGACAGTATCATGCTTGAGCGTATCAATGGTAACAATTAAAATAACCCATTTTTAGACGTCTTTTTTTGAGATTCAATCTCAATTAATTCAACTTGGCATATCTTGTGCAATAAATAACTAAATTACAAGTTAATTTAGCACCCTACATATGCAAAAGCTATTCTTCACTTTTTTGTTATTATACACTATACTGCCATCGAAGGCGCAAACTAGTTTTAACACTGAGCCTCCTATTTTTATAGTTGAATTTACCAAATTCATGACTGACTCAAAAAAGCCAGCGGTTGTAAAAACCATGGAGAGTTTTAACACAAATTGGAAAACCAATAAATACACACCAGAGCAACAAATTTTCATTATCCGCATTGCAAACAGTATGATGTATAAACAAATGCCACGTGATCCTTATTTTGAGTTAATGGTGAACAACATGGAATTGGTTTTGAAAAACAAATTAAATCCTGCCATCTTTAAGCAGTGGCAAATGATTTCGATGAAATTGTTAGAAAAAAATCAAAAGGAATACTTGTCATTTTTGGAAACCTGTAATTCTTTGTTTGCCGATAATACACTTACTATTTCAGAAGCGCGCAGATGGTATACAACAAATAGTAATTTTGAAATTACTTACGTGAATAACCGAATTGCGATTGTCTTTAAAAACACAGAACTAATTTGTCAGGCTGATCAAGATAAAATAAAAATAGCCAATTGTGCTGGCACCTATTATCCAGATAAAAAAATATGGATAGGCAGTCAAGGGCGCATTAATTGGGAACGTGTAGGAAAACCAGAAACAGAGGTATATGCTACATTTAATAAACATCAAATTGATATGAATACTGGTGCTGTCAATGCAGATTCAGCGCTTTTAAATTATCCAAAAATTTCTACTCAAAAAATTCTTGGTAAATTAAACGACCGTGTTTCTCAGAGTGTTTCGGCAGAACAAGTCAAAAAATCTGCCTTTCCCAAATTTTTTAGTAGTGAACCAACCATAGAAATTAAAGGAATTGTTGGTCCCAACGCCATTTATAAAGGTGGCTTTTCTATGGAGGGTGCGCAAGTTAATAGTCAGAGTATTGGTCAAGGTTTAGCTAAAATAATTTTATTGTACAAAGGCAAACCATTTGTAGAAGTTATTTCGGATGCTTTTAGATTAGACAGTGGTAAAGTAATGAGTCAAGCTGCCTCTGTGAGAATAAAAGCAGACACAGGTTTTATTTATCATCCAAAAGTAATTTTCAATTATAATATTGAAAAGAAAAAAATGACCCTTAATAAGGGAACAAATGGTTTAATGCGAATGCCATTTGCCGATAATTACCATGGCGTTGAGATTGATGTAGAGCAGGTTTTGTGGGATCAAGACAAGCCTTACATTGACTTTGATATGATATCGAATGATAAAACGGCTTATGTAGAAACCAATACTTTTTTCAAAAAATTCCTATATGAAAGTTGGCAAGGCGCCTTGGCCACCAATCCAATAGAAAAAATGTTTTATTTCTGTAGAACCAATATGAATGGTAAAAAATTGAGTCGTGCTTTTACGATTCAGGATTACGCAACATCTATTGGCTCAACAAAAGAATATTTAGAACAACAAATTATTGATATGTCGGATGGTGGATTCTTATTTTATAACCGATTGAATGATTCCATTTATGTAAGAGATAAACTCTACAATTGGATTGCAAATAATGGCGGAGGAAAAGATTATGACATTATCCGTTTTAGCAGTGTGATTGGCGGCAAACCCAACCTTACGTTTAACCTTAATTCTTTTGATTTAAAAATGGAAGGGGTTAGAAAATTCACATTTAGTGATTCACAGAATGTTGTTTCGATGCCAAAGGATCAATTGGTAATTATTAAGAAAGATAAAAATCTACATTTTGCAGGTCAAATGCGTGCAGGTCGTATTGACTTTTATTCGAAGGATTTCAATTTTGATTATTCACAGTTCATGATTCAAAACACGACCATGGATAGCATGGTTATATTTTATCCAGATTTGAATACAAATGCTTTGCGAAAAGTTCAGAGTGTGCTTTCTAATACTTATGGAAGAATTTTGATTGATAAACCAAACAATAAGTCGGGACTCAAGAATTATGCAGAGTACCCCATATTTATTGCAGAGCGGGGATCGGAGATTAATTACGATAGAGCAGCTACCCATAACCATGCCTATAAGGCAGATAAGTTTGTTTTTGAAATCGACCCTTTCACGATTGATAGTTTGGATAACTTTACGATTGCCGGATTTGCATTTGGAGGAACACTTAAATCGGATGGTATTTTTCCAGATATAAAAAACAAAGCCAGCATTCAGCCTGATTATTCACTAGGATTTGTAGACAAAGTAAACTTGCCAATGTATGGCGGAAAAGGAACGGGTGATTTAACAATTAACCTAAGTAACCGTGGCTTTTATGGCAGTGGCGATTTAATGTATCAGACGTCCATCTCTAAGTCACCAGAATACCTTTTATTACCTGATGCGACTGTTGGTAATAGCAGTAGTTTCAATTTACCTGAGAGTGCTAAATATCCTTTAGTATCTGGTTTCAATGTAAAAACAGAATGGTTTCCAAAACAGGATAAAATGTTTCAAACAAAACTGGACAGCAATTTTTCAATCTTCAAAAGCAAGTACGATTTTGACGGCAGATTAACGCTTTCTCCTGTTGATTTAAGAGGTGAAGGTAGATTGCTATGGCCTGAGGCTGTATTTGCAAGTAACGATATGGTGTTTGGCAGAAACAAATCGGATGCAGCTGTTTCGAGTATTAAAATATATGCCGTTGATCCTGCCAAATTTGCTTTCGAAAGTAACAATGTAAAAGGCAACGTTGATTTTGACAAACGTGAAGGCAAGTTTCTAACAAATGTTTTAGGGTCATACACCCACTTCCCTTTCAATAATTATTCTAGCAATATGAATGATTATAAATGGGATATGAATAAGAAAACAATGGAAATTAAACCGAATGTTACAATGGCTGGCATTAAGCCTATGTTTGTTGGTTTACCTCAAAATACCACAGATAGTGTAAGGTTTGAATGTGCTTATGCGAAGTTCGACTTAACTAAATTTATTCTTAATTTAGAAAAAATTCCATTTATAGATATTGCTGACAGTAGGGTTTATCCTTTTGCTGGTAAAGCCATTGTAAGAGAAAAGGCAGCTATGGATCGCCTTGACAGTTCGAGAATAGAAGCCAATCGTCTGGATAAATTTCATGAAATTAAAAACTGTCACACAACCATTTTGGGAGGCAACAGTTTAAATGCTGATGGATACTACCGTTATATTGACAAATATAAAGTTGAGCAACCCTTGTATGTTGACAGTATACGCATTAATAAAGAAAAAAACTTGGTTGGATATGGCAGAATTGCGGAAGACAAAGGTTTTAGATTGGACAAAAAAATAGGATTCAAAGGTCTATTTGAAGTAATTAGTACCCGCAAACCAATTCAGTTTATTGGCTATGTACGACCTATGCATTCATTTGCATTTATGGAAACAAGTTGGTTGCGATATAACTACGTTGTTGATCCGCAAAATGTTGTAATTAATGTATTGAATCCACGAGACAAGGACAATAATAAATTATCTCTTGGTTTGTATTTTGCCAACGACAGCAATCACGTTTATCCAATCTTATTTGATTTAAAACGCAGATACAGTGATCCAGAATTGCAATCAGATACAGGTATTCTCTTTTATAATGCTGCAAAAGATGCATTCTTTGTAGGAAATGAAGCAAAGCTTCTTAAAAAATCACTGCGCGGTAATTACATGCAGTTTAATGATTACGACAAAAGTGTTTATGCGGAGGGTAAGTTTAACTTCAACCTTGTAACGCAAAAAGCCAAAATTGAGACAGCTGGCACTGCCATACATGCAGCCAATGATAGTACGTTTAGGTTTAACCTAATGATGTGGTTGAGTTTCCCATTACCGGCCGAAGTCAATGCAAAAATAACTAAATTCCTTATGGTAGAGGGCTCTGGTAAACCACCTGGCTCTTTGAAAAACGAAGACAGTAAGAAGGCTTTAGCAGAGTTGATTACCGACACAAAAACATTTGAAAAAATGCAAAAAAGTGTTGATGCTACGGGCATTCTACCTGCAGAAGGCGAATTTAAGACTGGTTTTGTTTTCTCAAATGTTAACTTTGGATTTAATAGGGTTAAGCGCAAATTCTTAGGTACAGGGAATATTACCATGCCGCTGTTTAACGGTCAAATTATTAATAAAAGTTATGATGCTACAGTGGCCATTGAGAAGAAAAAAAGCGGTGATAAAATTATCATTTACATTGTTACTGACAATGGTGAATGGCTTTACATGGAATATGCAAGAGGCAATATGATTATTGCAACTAACAATGTAGAACTAGCTGCTGCTGTTAGCACTGCATCAGACAAATTGTTTGACCCAGAATTCTCACTGAGATTAGGCACCGAGAGAACCAAAGACAATTTCTTAATTAAAAATGATGTTGATCAAGACTAAGTTCCTTCAATGGGTAATTTGTTTAACACATTGCCCTATAATTTGATATTTAAAAAATTGATTATCTTTGCAGATTAAATATGAGTACTATTAATGAAGTTAGTTTAATTCTATTAGGTGCAGGAGTATCCTATTTGATTGGGTCGATGCCCACTGCACTTTGGGTAGGAAAAGCATTCTTTGGATTAGATATACGTGAACATGGCAGTGGAAATTCTGGCGCTTCGAACACTTTTAGGGTGTTGGGTAAAAAGGCTGGAATCGCTGTTTTGCTAATTGATGTAATCAAAGGACTTACAGCGGCAAGCTTGGTACGTTATTTTTCGTTTGTAGAACTCGGCAGCATCAGATACGTTAATTTACAATTGTTATTTGGACTATCTGCAGTTGTTGGTCATATCTTCCCTATCTATGCAAAATTCAAGGGTGGTAAAGGCATTGCGACCTTATTAGGAATGCTTATTGCCATTCATTATCTCTCTGCCTTGGTATGTATGGGATTATTTCTTGGCACCTTATTTTCGACTCGCTATGTTTCGCTTAGTAGCATACTAACGGCAGTTGCCTTTCCATTCATTGCTGTTTTTCTATACAAAAATGAAGAACCAATGTTTGTTGCCTTTGGCATTGCAGCAGCTTTGATGGTGGTACTTACCCATCAAAAAAATATTAAACGTTTGGTAGCTGGGAATGAGAACAAAGCAAAATTATTGAAAAAACACCGTCAGTAAAATGAAACATTGGCCTATTTCTGCATCAATGCATAAAACCGATTCAACTATTGAATTGAAGGCAACCGACTTAGCATCCTTCGAAATTGTTTTATACAATGATGATGTCAACACATTTGATCATGTCATCGATTGTTTAATGAAATACTGCAAACACGATGCGCAACAAGCCGAGCAATGTGCGTGGCTTGTGCATACCAAAGGTAAATGCGCTGTAAAATCGGGTGATTATTCTACACTACAACCATTGTGTGAAGCACTTTGTGAAAATGGACTCTCAGCGCAAATTGAAATGGTGTAGATATTGTAATAAATTTAACATGAGCAAAATAATTTTCCTAATCGTAGCAACAGTTCTAATCGCTAGTTGCACCAAAGTACCTATTACAGGCCGCAAACAAAATACCCTCGTAAGTGAAACAGAATTGGAAACAATGAGTGCAACAGAGTATCAAAAATTTCTAAGCACGCATAAACTTTCTACAGATGCCAAACAGATAGAATTGGTAAAAAAAGTAGGTAATAAGATTGCGACAAACATAACCACCTTCTTTAAAACCTATAGCAATGGCAAGTATTTAAAAAATATTGAAGGCTACAAATGGGAATTTAATGTTGTCGACGATCCGACTGTAAACGCTTGGTGTATGCCAGGAGGAAAAGTTGTTGTTTACACTGGATTGTTACCTGTTACTCAAAACGAAACTGCCTTGGCCGTTGTGATGGGACATGAAATTGCGCATGCTGTTGCAAAACATGGCAACGAGAGAATGAGTCAACAATTAAAGGCACAAGCTTTAGGCTCTGTATTATCAGTTGCTGTATCAGGTAGCCCACAAGCTACACAAGATATTTTTAATATTGCCTTCGGTGTTTCTGGCAATTTAAGTTTGTTAAAATACTCTCGCACACACGAGACAGAAGCTGATAAAATTGGTTTAGTATTTATGGCATTGGCTGGCTATGACCCAAATGAAGCAGTACCCTTTTGGGAGCGTATGAGTAAAATGGCTTCTGGCGCAAAGCCGCCTCAAATATTAAGCACCCACCCAAGTGATGCTACCCGTATCAATGATTTGAAAGCTTGGATGCCTGAGGCATTAAAATACTATACTCCTACAGCAAAATAATTGAAAACATTTTCAGTAACAGAATCTGAATTAGAACCCGTGGTTAATTCTATTTTAGCTGCGTCTTCTAATAGGTCGATTATTTTATTATACGGTAACCTTGGGGCAGGTAAAACTACTTTAACGAAAGCCATTTTGGCCCAACTTGGCGTCACCGAACCGATTACAAGTCCTACATTTAATATTGTAAGCACCTATCCGTTGCCAACAGGAGAACAAATCCACCATTTTGATTTGTACCGTATAAAAACCATCGATGAACTTTATGATATTGGTTTTGAAGAATATCTCGATTCTGGGAAGTTGTGTTTAATAGAATGGCCAGAAATTGCGGAGCCACTTTATCCTTCAGAAGTATTGAGTGTGCATATTGAAACCATCGAAAATGGCAGGAAATATGTCGTTCAATAGTTGGCACCTCTCCTATTTAATTGGCTGATTTTTGGTGCATAATTCAAGCGAAAGCATGATGCGGAATCATTCATATTTCATTACTTTTGCATCGCTATGATTAAAATAAAAGCATTATCAAAACCAGCCGATAAGAACAATATAGTATTAATTATTGATTCAAAAGGATTTAAAAAATCAGATGTTTTAAGCACTGATCAAAATACTGCCGTAAAACAAGCCATCAAAGATGAAAAGAAAAACATCTTCTTTAATGATGGCACAACACATACATTGGTTATTTTTTCTGAAAGTAATGTTACATGGAAAGTGGCCGAAACATTGCGCAAAAATGGCGCAAAAGTTTGTGCGATTTTAAATGAAAACAAAAAAGAATCGGTCAATATTTTTGCCGATGATGTCAAAGCTTCATTGGCTATGGCAGAAGGTATCGCTTTATCTAACTATCAGTTTTTGAAACATAAAGCTGACAAGAAAAAATTGAGTAATTCTTTATCTGAAATAAATTTAATCAATTCTAAAATTAGCAAAAAAGAAATTGCTGATTTAAACATTATCATTCATGCCATGTACATCACAAGGGATTTGGTGAATGAGCCATTCAGTCATTTAAATGCTGTTCAACTTTCTGATGAGTTTAAAAAAATCGGTAAAGATGCTGGCTTTAGTGTTGATGTTTGGAATGAAGCAAAAATTGAAGCACAAAAAATGGGCGGATTACTTTCAGTTAACAAAGGCAGTAAAGTTCCTCCTACCTTCAATATCATGGAGTACAAGCCTAAAAATGCCATCAACAAAAAACCATATGTACTCGTTGGTAAAGGTGTTGT
The DNA here is from genome assembly GCA_947450015.1 of Bacteroidota bacterium. Classification (GTDB taxonomy): domain Bacteria; phylum Bacteroidota; class Bacteroidia; order NS11-12g; family UBA955; genus JABMMZ01. Next base: position 21,489 of record CANFUB010000004.1, read on the forward strand.
ATACGATACAGGTGGATTGAGTTTAAAACCGACCCCTATGAGTATGGATTACATGAAATGCGATATGGCAGGAAGTGCGGTAGTGGCAGGTACATTGTATGCTGTTGCGAAAGCTGAATTACCAATTCATGTGATAGGCTTGGTGCCAGCAACAGACAATTGGATTGGTGAAAATAGTTACGCGCCAGGCGATGTTATTACGATGTACAGTGGAGCTACTGTTGAAGTTTTAAATACAGATGCAGAAGGACGATTAATTTTAGCTGATGCCTTGCATTATGCTAAAAAATTAAATCCTGAATTGGTATGCGACTTCGCAACATTAACAGGCGCTGCTGTAAGAGCCATCGGGCCATATGCCACTGCGGTATTAGGTAATGCGAGCGATGAAATTAAACAAGATATTTTTGATAGCAGCTATGCTGTATTCGAAAGATTGGTAGAATTCCCACTTTGGGATGAATATGCAGATGAATTGAAATCGGAAGTTGCCGACTTTACCAATTTAGGCAAAGGTGAAGGTGGTCAGATTAGTGCTGCTAAATTTTTAGAAAAATTCGTCGACTATCCTTGGATGCACTTTGATATTGCTGGTCCAGCTTTCAACCATGCTACAGATGCCTACAAACCTAAGGGTGGCACAGGCGTTGGTGTTCGATTGATGTTTGATTTCTTAAGTAAAAAAGCAAGTAAATAAGCTATGGCTAAACCTATCATTGGTATTTCACAAGGCGACCCTAATGGTGTAGGACTTGAAGTAATAATAAAAATACTTCAACATGAAGTGATATTAAACTATTGCACGCCTGTAATCTATGGCAATCCTAAATCTTTTAGTTTTAATAAAAAAACTTTGGGATTAGAAAAGCCAAATTATGTATTGATTCGCGACATTAATGAGGTTAAACAAAACCAAGTTAACCTTATTGTTACAAACAATGATGCAGTGGAAATTCAATTTGGGAAACCAAGCGATATTGCTGGTAAAGAAGCTTTATTGGCCATTGATAGAATGCTACAAGATGCAAAAAATGGCAAATTAAATGCCATGGTAACTGCGCCAGTTGATAAATCAACGATTAAAACCAATGAAGGATTTACTGGTCATACGGGTTATATTACCAAGGCATTGGGTGCAAATGATTCATTGATGATTTTGGCCAATGAGGACATCCGTGTTGGATTGGTAACAGAACATATGGCTGTGAGCAAAGTTGCTTCAGCCATTACTAAGGAGGCAATCATTAGTAAACTAAAGATTGCGAGTGAATCGCTTAAAAAGGACTTTGGAATTGTTAAACCAAGAATTGCTGTGCTGGGCTTAAATCCTCATAATGGCGATAATGGTGCCATGGGTTCTGAAGAAAAAGACACCATTGCCCCTGCTGTTGCGCAAGCAAACCAAGAAGGTGTTTTTTGTTTTGGTCCTTATAGTGCTGATGGTTTTTTTGGGATGAAAAATTATACAAAATTCGATTTGGTTTTAGCCATGTACCACGACCAAGGTTTGATTCCTTTTAAATCAATTGCTTTTGACGATGGAATCAATTATACTGCTGGTTTACCAATTATAAGAACCAGTCCCGATCATGGAACAGGCTATGATATTGCTGGCAAAAACATTGCCTCTTCTGAAAGTTTTGGTAATGCTTTGTTTACTGCAATAAAAATATATCATCAACAAATTGAAAGCGATGAATTGAAGAAAAATCCATTGCCATACAGTGAATTAAAACGCGAGCGTTTTAGATTAGAACAAGGTTAATTGGTTGATCAAATAAAATTTAGGAATTCAAATGGTACAAATACAAAACTATATTAATGGGGCGTATACCAATGCCGTAAGCAATACTTGGATCGATAATTACAATCCAGCAACAGGTAAAGTCTACAGTCAAATTGCCGATAGCGACGATAAAGATGTTGAAGCGGCATATCAAAGTGCCTATGCAGCTTATGGTAATTGGAAAACTACACCACATGAAGAACGTTTCATACTTTTAAATCGCATTGCAGAATTAATTGATAAAAACAATGATGCCCTTGCTGAGGCAGAGAGCATCGACCAAGGTAAACCGAAATGGTTGGCTAAAAATGAAATTAAAAGAGCTGCTCAAAACTTTAGATTTTTTGCAACTGCAGCCATGCAGTTTTCGAACGAAAGTCACCATAACGAAGGTCACACCATTAACTACACACTTCGCCAATCCATTGGTGTGGTTGGATGTATCAGTCCTTGGAACTTACCATTGTATTTGTTCTCTTGGAAAATAGCACCTGCCTTGGCTGCTGGAAATTGTGTAGTGGCCAAACCAAGTGAAATTACACCTATGACTGCTTATTTATTGGGGCAAATTTGTACCGAGGCTGGATTGCCAAATGGCGTATTAAACATTGTGCATGGTTTAGGTCCAAAGATTGGCAATGCCTTAGTTTCGCATCCTAAGATTAAAGCAATTTCCTTTACGGGTGGTACTGCAACTGGCAAACACATTGCAAGCGTAGCAGCGCCCATGTTTAAAAAATTGAGTTTAGAATTGGGTGGCAAAAATCCAAACATCGTTTTTGGAGATTGTGATTTAAAGAAAGCTGTTAAAACATCTGTTGAGTCATCGTTTTTAAACCAAGGTGAAATCTGTTTATGTGGCTCAAGAATATTGGTTGAAAAATCTATTTACGAGGACTTCAAAACAGCCTTTATTGAGGAAGTTAAAAAGCTAAAAATTGGAAATCCTTTAAACGATGAAAACAGAGTAGGCGCCATTGTTAGTCAAATGCACTTTGAAAAAGTATTGTCGTATATTGAATTGGCAAAACAAGAAGGTGGGCGTTTATTATTAGGTGGCGAATCCTTTAAAGGCACACACAAAAATGAGCAAGGTTGGTTTATACAACCTACCATTTTTGAAAATTTAAACTTCGAGTGCAGAACCAATCAAGAGGAAATATTTGGACCTGTGGTTACCTTAACACCATTTGAAAATGTAGATGAAGCATTGCAGATGGCCAATAGTACCCCTTACGGATTGGCTTGTAGCATTTGGACAAACGATTTAACAAAAGCCCATAGGGTAGCAGAAAAAATTGAAAGTGGCATTGTTTGGATCAACTGTTGGTTGGTGCGCGATCTAAGAACACCTTTTGGCGGTGTCAAGCAAAGTGGTGTTGGAAGAGAAGGCGGATGGGAAGCCATGCGTTTCTTTACCGAAGCAAAGAATGTTTGCATCAAACTTTAAAACTTATTTATTAATTTTATTACGCTTCTAAAGCTTTAATGGTTTCAGTATTGACAACTTTTGGATCGGCTTTGCCTTTACTAGCTTTCATTACTTCGCCAACGAATAAGCCTAATAAACCTTTTTTACCCGTTTTGTATTCTTCTACTTTTTCAGGGTATTTAGCCAAAACAGCTTTGATTAAATCGCCAATAAAATCGCTATCATTGGTTTGAATGACATTAAGTTCCTCGGCCAATTGCAGTGCCGATTTTTCCATGTTTTTAAGCATGGCTGGAAATACCAATTGAGACGCACTGGTATTGCTTAATTGGCCATTGTCTATTAACTGAATCAATGCAGCAATGGCACTTGGCTTCAATTTAAAATCAATGATATCGGTAGCCGTCTCATTCAAATGCGATTTGATGGTACCTAAGGTCCAGTTGGCTGCAGCTTTGTAGTTGTTTGTATGATTAGTAAGACTGATATAAAATTCTGCTAAATATTTATCGTCGGTAATGGTTAAAGCATCGTAATCAGATAAGCCGAATTCATTTTTTAATTTTAAATACAATTCCTCTGGCAAAGCAGGCATGGCTTCTCTAATAGAATGAATATACGCATTGGTAACGATGAAAGGTGGTAAATCTGGTTCAGGGAAATAGCGGTAATCGTTGGCGGCCTCTTTACTTCTAAGACTAAAGGTAGTGCCTTTCAAGGCATTAAAGCCTCTGGTTTCGGAGAAGAACTCCTCTCCTTTTTCTACCATTTCAGTTTGACGGATAACTTCACTTTCAATGGCGCGTTTAACGTTGCTGATGGAGTTCATATTTTTAATCTCCACTTTGGTTCCAAATTCTGTTGACCCAACTGGACGAATAGAAATATTGGCATCGCAACGCAAAGAACCTTCCTCCATATTACCATCGCAAATACCTAGGTATCGCACTAATTTTCTAATTTCACTGACATATTGAAAAGCTTCTTCACCACTGCGCAACTCAGGTTCACTTACTAACTCTACCAAGGGCACACCAGCACGGTTGTAGTCAACGAGTGTATCTACTAAATCCTGATCGTGCATACTTTTACCACTGTCCTCTTCCATGTGAATGCGGGTGATATTGATTTTCTTCTCTATACCATCTGCTGTTTTTATTTTCACAAAACCACCTCTGCAGATGGGTGTTTTGTCTTGTGTAATTTGATAGCCTTTTGGAAGATCGGCATAGAAATAATTTTTACGGTCGAATTGATTGAACTCAGTGATATTGCAATTAAGTGCAAGACCAAGCGTAATTGCTTTATCGATAACACTTGTATTGTGCTTTGGTAAGGTGCCTGGATGTGCAAGTGTTATAACACTAATATGGGAATTAGGAGCACCTCCATATTCGGCACTATCACTACTATAGGCTTTGCTATTGGTTAAAAGTTGAATGTGAATCTCAAGTCCTATAACGGCTTCGTATGGCATAATATTAAAGGGCAAAAATAAGACAATTTTAGAACTTAAATCATTTAATCAGTTGTGAATCTATTTCAATGTAATGCACAATAAAAATTGATGTAAAAAATCGCCATTAATTCTATTTTAAACTTAATAATCTGTTAGCCCCTTTGGATTTCATTTCAGTATAGGATTGATTTATTTTATTAATTTAACATTACAATAACTAATAAATTAACTAATATTTAATTAATATTGCAGTCAATAATTAAAACAATAAATAAAATACAAATGACAAGTAATTCCAATAAATATTTCATGGGTCTAGATTCCAAAATAATTGATTCATTTGAAATAGAGCGGAGGAGCAATTTAAGCTATAATGCCTTTGAAAGCGAGTATTTATCTCAACGCAAACCGGTTATCATAACAGATGCCATCGAAAATTGGAAGGCCAGTGAATGGACCCCCGCATGGTTCAAAGAAAATTACCCTGAAACAATTTTAAATACCGATGAAGGAGAAATGTGCATGAAAGATTTCATTGATGCTATCACCTCAGAAAGTGATGAACCAGGTCCCTTCCTCCGAGAAAAACCTTTGGGCGAATTGTTTCCAGATTTAAAAACACATGTAACACCTACTCCCATTTATGTAGACAATAATTGGCTAAAATGGGATTTTAAAATGAAGCGATTAAACAGTCCATTGAATAGACTGTCTGTTATAGAAGTAAATTTTTGTGGCAAGCGCATCTTCCCCTATTTGCACATAGACAACCTTCAATCTTTTGCATTCATCAGTCAATTGTATGGCGATAAAAGTGTTGTCATTTATCCCCCTAACCAGGAGCATTTACTATACAGAGATGGCATGGAAAGAGCTTCAAAAATTTTTGATGTTGAGCAACCAGACTTAGAAGCTTTCCCTTTGTTTGCACAAACCAAGCCAACAAAATTTGTTTTAAAGGCTGGAGAAAGTTTATACATGCCGAATGGTTGGTGGCATACAACCCGTGTTAATGGCCCCTCTCTTTCTACTGTTTTCAGCATTGTTAACGCGAATAATTGGAGTGATTTCCTAAGCGACTTTATTAACCATACAGGATTAAGTGCTCCAAAGGCAAAAATACTTGAGTACTACATGAAATTATTTAAATTCACGAAATCAATATTGAATTGATTTGAAAAAAATCTTGACATAAAAGTTGAAGCAAAAGTTTAAATTTGCTTGTATTGTTAGTTGCAGTAACTTTCAAAATTACCATAATGTATTTTATCAATTTAAGAAATAATTACGCTTTAAATCTTTTGTTCTCATTTCTTTTAGGGATAATATATTTCAAGCACGTGGATTATGCTTTCTTTGCATTTATCCTATTTTCCTTCGCATATTTGCTGATTTTATTGCCCTATTTTATCCTCCAAGCCCTAACAAAATGGCCCTTATCTTTGGCCTACTTAGTTTCTTTTCTCCTTGCATATGTTGGTTATATAAT
>CANFUB010000005.1 GCA_947450015.1 Bacteroidota bacterium
AATCCTTGCATCATGCATTCTATACTCAAATGCATAATAATCGCCTTTGCCTACAATCTCATTATCCTTCTCTTGATTATTAAACCCATACCTATAATTCCTATTGGTATCATTCACATATTGCATATCGGTTATTGCACTACCAAAGGTAGGGTAAGGTGATAGGTTGTTTATCCTGATGGTTGTTAGTTGTTCGCTATTTAAGTAATTACTCAAAACAGGTGTTTTTATGAATTATTACGCCAACATTAGACTAAAAAAATATTAAAAACAAACAATTATTTGGGGTTAATACCATTTTGCCAAAATTTTATTTTGACAAAAACTTAAAGAAGAAAATTCTTTTTATTGTAGTTTTTAAAAGAATACCAAAGTAAGAAGTTATAAAGACGTAATTTAGGATTTGATTAAATGGCGCTTATTTCAAGCTACAAATATTAAACTAAAATTCAGATATTCAATCGATAACCAATTTTTATTAGTTGTTAGTGCAAATTTTTTATAAATTACTTTTTAAATTAACTTTAATTCGTTTACTTTGATTTTGAAATAGTGCATGTTATTTATTATAACAGCACTTTTTAGGACATATTCACTTAACAGAACCGCAGCACTTTGTTATTTTGATATTGTTAAAGTAGAAAACCTTTAATAAAATTAATATAAATGGCAATTGATGACATCGGAATGAATGAAAATACTGGAAATAACCAGTATTTAAAAAGTAGATTTAATAATTACACTCCTTTTGATTTATCATCGAATAAGATAAAGACTGTAAATATTGATGAATCTTTAAAAGATTTAAAAATATTAATAGTAGAAGACCAAGAGCTCTTTTCAATTGGACTCATGACACTTTTAAATGGATATGGATTCATTTCGAAGTGCGACAGAGTCTCGAACAGCAAGGATGCAGTAAAGTTATTAGCAAATTTTAAATATGATATTGTATTTGTTGATTTTCAATTGCGAAAAATGGGTGGAATAGAGTTAGTTAGAACTATTAAAAGAAAATATAAAAAATGTAAAATTATTGTAATTACATCAATGGAAAATAAATCCGATGTGCATGATTTTATGGATTTAGGAGTTCCAGCTTTTTTGTCTAAGGATTGTGAGGCAAATGAATTGATTCATGCATTTGAATTAGTTGTAGATGGTGGGTCGTATGTATGTTCTAAAGCTAAAGATCTTTACATTCAATATTTAGAAGATAAGTCAAAAGAATTAAGTAAACAAAAACAATTAGATTTATTGACTAAAAAGGAAAAAATGATTATCGTATACATTTGCATGGAGATGACCTCTACTCAAATTGCTAAAAAGCTAGGTAATGAAAAGGGTACAATTGATCAACACAGAAAAAATATTTTCAAAAAACTAGGTGTTAAGAATATGATAGGGTTAGCAATTTTTGCATTTGCCAATGGTATGTATACACCTGAGTTTATGTTGTAACTTAACTTAGTTTTCTACACTCATCTTTTGAAGTTTTTTTATCTTAAATAATTACCCATAAATAAAAATAATTTATACCTATTTGTAGGTATAAATTATTAATTAAAAAGAGCTTAAATAATTGATTATAAATTATATACAATCCAATAAAATATTTTTATTTTTTGTATACTCATTTCAATATATCAAAATTTGACTTACGTTTGGTTTCAAATTCCAACTTAAATCATATTTGGTATGAAATCAAAAATAATTATAAAATTTTCATTAACAATTCTCTGTTTTTTTTTCTTCAATTTTTGTAAAGCCCAAATCAATTTGGAATTTACTTCAATTAATGAATATGCTTTTAATACAAAAGAAGCACTCAACTTAATTGTAACGAATGGAACAACCAAACCATTCAATGTTATATTTAATGGTAGAATAAAAGATGCCAGTGGACAAACGGTTGTAGAATTTAAATCGCATGAAGCGACCCTTAGTTTAGGAGCCACTATTTTTTCACCACAGAACATTTCATTTTCTGAAACTCAGTATTATAATAACGATATAGCCGAGATAGAAGCAAGCTCGGGTTCATACCCATCGGGTAATTATTCTATTTGTGTATGGGCCACCTGTACCACACCCGATTGTAATGGAACGGGAAGCGATAATGTTTCTCATCTAGAACCAAAATGCATTCAAATACACATTGAAAATCCAACGCCTCTTTTATTAGCCACTCCCGAGAGCGAAGCGGAAATTGAAAGTACCCGCCCTTTGTATAACTGGATTCCACCTTCACCCGTAGCAGGCAGTGCAAGTTTAAATTATACTATGATATTGGTTGAATTGTTGGATGGACAATCTAAAGCAGACGCCCTAACACAAAACAGACCACTCATAGAATTAGAAGGAATAGGAAATCCTGCACTCATGCACCCTTCAGATATACCTGAATTGGAAAAAGGCAAATGGTATGCTTGGCAAGTGCAAGCCTATGTAGGCAAAACGCCAATTGCAAAAAGTGAACAATGGAAATTTAAGGTGAAGAAGGATAGTATTGATTTGAAAAAAATACCAAAAGAATTATCGTACATAGAAATAAAAGGGCAAACTGGCGAATCTTTTTTTTATGCTGTTGGTCAACTTAAATTAAGACATGTTGTAAGATTTGAAAATGGAATTATAAACTTAATTATAAAAGACAAAAATGGAAAAGTTATTAAAATTGATAACCCGATTTTCAGTATTCAACCTGGAGATAATCGCTTGGACCTTGATTTATCAGATAATATTTATTTTAAACATGGACAGAATTATACCTTAAATGGAAATTTACTAAATGGTGAGCCATTTTTTATTTCATTCATGTACATCAATCCTAAATACTTAAAAGGTTAATATATGAGTAAAATTATTGCTGTCTTTGCGACTGTATTGTCAATCCTAGCCTTGTTATTTAGCATCTACCAATATTCTCAAAAGAAGGAAATATATTATGTAGAAAATGGTAAACTCTATGATGGATTTAATTTAAAAAAGGAATATGAAACTCAAATACAAAAATTGAGAATTGAAAGAGGAAATCAGTTGGATAGCTTAGCACTCCATATCAAACAATTGGAAGCTCAGAAATTAACCAATGAAGCTCAATATGTTCAAGAGTTTTACATTCAAAAAGCTAAGAAATTTGAAGAAGATGAAACAGCATTGCTGTCTGAGTATAACCAACAAATTTGGAAGCGATTAAATCAATATGCTATTGAATATAGCAAAGAAAAAAATATTGATATTTTAATCGGTGCTAGTGGTAATGGAACCATTTTACATGCAAATGAAAAATTAGACGTAACCAATGATTTAATTAATTATGCCAATAAAAGATACAGTGGCAAATAGAATTTTATTCATGTTAATAATGCTATTAACTGCCTGCGGCAAAAGCACCCTAGCACCAGAGGCTTATGTGAATTGGATAGATGATAAGAACAATGGTTGCATTAAATCAGAAACGATTGGGAAAATAAAATATACGGTTATATACCGACCGTCTGATTATTCGATTGCAAAAGGGTATTTGAATAAACGAGAAAATTACAAGACAATAGTTCCAGGCCAACATCATTCATTTGTTGTAAAAATGGAACCTTTAGATGGTAAGACACCTGTTTTAACAATTGATGCTAAAGCAAAAGAAGAACCTTTTGAAAGGATAAATTACTATTTGAATGATGCGCAGTATTATATAGAAATGATAGAAGGGAAAGATACAATGCCTGTAAATAATTATATATACGAACGGTATTACAATTTGTCGCCCGACCAAAGTTTGGTGTTGGGCTTCGATCAGAAATACAAACTAGGCGAGAAAGAAATTACTTTGATTATAGAAGATAAAATATTTAATACAGGCAAAGTGGCCTTTAATTTTAGTGAATCTACCTTAAATAAAATACCCCAATTAAGACATGATGACAAGTAACTTAAAGTATAAATACTTCGCGTTTGCTATGATACGAAAAAGGAGCAAATTTATTGCTGCTTTTTTTGCAATCAATATGCTTTTGGAAATTTTAGTGCCAATGAAAGCATGGGCGTTAACTGGCGGACCTAGTCAGCCAGAATCTTCGAGTTTTGAACCAGTTAATACAACCGAAATGGTGGACTTATTTAGTGGTGATTTTAATTATAATATTCCATTGTTCGATGTAGGCGGCTATCCAATAAATATAAGTTATCATGGAGGTATAACAATGGATCAGGAGGCTAGCTGGGTTGGCTTAGGCTGGAATATTAATCCTGGTGCAATCAATAGAGGAATGAGAGGTTTACCAGATGATTTTTTAAAGGAGGATATTAAGAAAGAAATGCATACCAAAAAGAATGTGACTTGGGCCTTAAAGTTAAATACAGATTTAGAAATTTTTGGCAATTGGGGTAAAGAAAAAAGAAATGGAATGGATAAAAAAATAGGAAATGAAGGCGGAGGTTATCACCAAGCTAAGCATATGAACAAGTTGAGTAAAACCCAAATTGGGTTAGGGGTTGTATACAATAATTACAAAGGCTTAGGCTATTCATTGGATTTTAGCACTGATATTACAAAGTCAACTTATATGAGCGAGGATGCCTATAATAAAAGGCGAATTGAAAATGCTGAAGCTGGCAACTTTGGTAAAAAAGTAGAAGTTGCAGAAAAAGTAGGTAAGCTAAAGGGTAATGTTAGTTTTGGATTAAACTCTCAAGATGGTTCAACCTTAGGAGGAGGATTGTCCTATTCAATTAAGATTAAGGAGGATGAAAGCAAAGCAAAAAGTATAGTCCCTTCTGTAGGTTTAGGCTATAATTCATTCTTAGGTTCAAAGTCGCTAGATGTAGGTTTAAGTTATACTAAAGACATGGCTATAGTTAATTCAAAGACTGGCTCTAGATCAAGCAGTCACAGTTTATTTGGGGTGGGTAGTTACTTGCCTATAGGTATCTATAGTTTTATGCCTAGTATTACAATGTCAACTTTAAGTACTTCTAACTCCTTTAATGCCACCGTAGGTTTTGATGCTTTTGGGGGTCATCCAGATATGCGTTTAAGTGGATTTTATAATACTGAAGAAATTGAAAATGAAAGTACGCACAGCAGGGCTTATGGTTACCTATATGAGCATACCATTTTATCTGATAGAGGTAATGGTGGAGTTGTAATGGATTTTAATAGGGAAAAAGAAACTGCAGTTAATAAAAATTTATCACATTTACCTTTAACAAATCATACCTATGATATTTATTCAGTGAGCGGCCAAGGTACTGGTGGTATGTATAGACCACACAGGGTTACTTTAGGTGTTTTAAACGATGGTTTCGCTAGAAATAAAAATAAAACAGCAGGTATGAATGACCTAGGTATTGAATTAGGATTTGGGTCGAATTTTAGAGTAGGTATTAACTATAAAAACAAATCACAAAAATCGTCAACAGGTTTATGGGGTAATTCAACAAATGGCACTCCTTCTGACAATGAATTATTGGAATATATGAGGTATAATTTGCAACCTGAGGATAATACAAATTATCAAAGGTACAAGCATTTTTATTTTAAATCAGCTGGAGAACAGACGCCATCAGACAATTCAATTGCATCATCATGGGGAGGTAAAAATGAAGTGTCCCTTAAAATAGAAAAGACGGGAGGAACCCATCGCAATTTAAGATTTGGCAAAGTAAAAGCCACACTCAACGAAAAACCAGGCAGTCAAATCATGGGAACATCCTCTGAGATTGCAATAAGAAGCAATGTCATTAGCTATTTAACTGCCGAAGAAGCGAGTCATTCTGGAATTGGTTTAGACCCTTTCATTATCAGCTATCCTCAAAATTATTGGACAAATTATATAAAAAATAATTTAACACCACCTATATCACATAAAAGTAGATACAATAAAGTAACTGGAGAAAGAGCCCATCATATTTCAGAAGTTATTTCAAATTCAGGAGATGGTATGCGTTATGTATATGGATTACCAGCCTACAATAATCTTCAAAAGGAAGTCATGTTTGCTGTTTCAAAGGATATGAATGCTAATAAAAGTAATACTATTAGTAGATCTGATAGAACCGAAATTCCTGAAAAAGGTTTAGTGACTTACAAACCAGATCAATATGATAATAGTATAAGTAATGAACGAGGAGTCGACCATTATTTTAATGCTTCCTACATGCCTGAGTATGCACACTCTTATTTGCTAACTGGTGTATTGTCTCCTGATTATGCTGATTTAACTGGCGATGGCATTACAGATGATGATTATGGAAGTGCTGTCAAGTTTAATTATTACAAAACCCCTGGTCAATATAATTGGCGCACCCCCTATGAAGAAAATAGTGCAAATCTTGACCAAGGATTTTTATCTGATAATTCTGATAACAAAGGTTCTTATGTATTTGGCAAAAAGGAGCAATGGTATTTACAATCTATGGAGTCTAAAACCCATATTGCAGAGTTTAAATTGTCAAAGCGAAATGATGGTAGAGGTGTAGCAGGTGAAAATGGAGGGTTAAGCACATTGGATAGCAATTCATCCATGAAACTCGATTCGATAGTTATATATAGCAAACTCGATTTGTTAACCAATGGTAAAAATGCAATTCCTGTAAAGACAATTGTTTTTCAATACGATTATACTTTATGTCCAGGAATTCCAAACAATTCTATAAGCGGTGAAGGTAAATTAACTTTAAGATCAATTTACTTTACTTACGGCAATTCGGGAAAAGGCGCTTTAAATCCATATCAATTTAATTATAGCAATTACAATCCTCCTTATAGCCATGTTCATTACGACAGATGGGGCAATTACAAAAAGGCGGATGAAAATCTGCCCAATCGATTTTTTCCTTATGATGATTATTTGACTTCAAGGGATACTATGAATAGCTATGCAAGTGCTTGGAATTTAAACTCCATTGAATTGCCCTCTGGAGGTAAGATAAATATTGAATACGAAGCGGATGACTATGCGTATGTGCAAGATAGAAGAGCGATGAGCATGATGAAAGTTGTTGGTGCTACATCAACAAAAAGGGAAGATTTTTCACTACCCGCAGAATTTAATTCAGGAAACAATGTCAATATTCCTAGAGCAGCTAAATTATACGATCAAGGAAAAGATAATAATTATATCTATTTTAAATTAAAAGAGTCGCCCTCTGAAATCACAGGTGACAAACGACAATTTTTAGTAGATCGGTATTTGAAAAACGAAAATGGTGAGTTAATGAATTATATCTATTATAGATTCAAAGTTAACATGGATCCTCGCAATGGGTATTCAAATAATTTCGAATACGTATCAGGATATGCAGAAATCGATTGGACCGCTTGCGGCATTACAGATAATAGTTCCTATGGATATGTTAAATTAAAAGAAGTGCGCCAAGGTGATGTTGGGCTTACCAAATGCAATCCTATTGCAAAGCAAGCATGGCAATTGGGATTGCAGCATTTAAGAAAAGTAATGTATCCTGGCAGCGATTTAAGTCAGGCTGATGAAGATGGAAACAGAGTCTCTGCAATAAAGGGTTTAAAAAATGCATTTACAACTTCTCTTAATCTTTTTACAGGGCCCTATCAAAATTTAAGATGGAAACATATAGCACAAAATTTTGAAACCAATAGGTCCTATATCCGACTTTGTACTTCGAATGGATTTAAAGTTGGCGGTGGTAATCGTGTAAAAAGAATCACCATTAATGACAATTGGAACGCAATGGATAACAGCCAAAGTTCGGGTGAATATGGACAAGAGTTTACTTATACCACAAAGACAAAATTAGAGAGCAATTCTGGAGAATTAATAAGTAGTGGTGTAGCCTCTTATGAGCCATTTATTGGGAATGATGAAAATCCGTTTAGAAGACCTGTTTTTTATCATACCAACAGATTCTTATTTCCAAATTTAAATGAATATCAGGAGGAGCCATTTGGAGAATCCTTTTTCCCTTCTGCATCTGTTGGTTATAGTAGAGTTGTGGTGCGAAATATACCTAAACCAGGAACGATTGTTACTAGTACTGGCAAAGTAGTACATGAATTTTATACCGCAAAAGATTTTCCAGTAATTATTAAAAATACACCTTTAAAATTTATTACAAATGGAGGGGTCAATGCTACCAATAGCAGTAAAGATCATAAAGGAAAAACTTGGAAAAAATTCACCAAAGCACTTAAAGGCCTTTTTAATTTCGTGAAACGAGATTACATGGTAGCCTCTCAAGGTTATTCTATTGTTTTAAATGATATGCATGGCAAGCCAAAATCAACAGCCATATACAGTAGCGACGACGAGGAATTAAACGATAAAAATTTTACAGGTAGGCTGTTGTCTGGAACGGAATTTAAATACAAAACAGAATCTTCCATAAATCCCACTAGTTTTAAAAATGTATTTGATAGAAGTGAATCTGAAAGATTTAAACCAATACCCAAAGGCGCTAACTTAAACAATACTGTTTGGGTGATGAAGGAAACAGGAGAACTGGTTCAAAGAGAAATTGCAACTGCATACGATATTGCCGTGGATACAAGAGAATCAAAATCAAATTTTACACATGCAGGCTTGGATTGGAACTTAGAGAATTTTATGATTTATGCAATACCTTGCCCATATCCCAAATACTTAGTAACTCAAAATCTGTATCAAGGCGCAGTTGTAACAAAGGTTATTCAACAATATGGTGTACTTGAAGAGACTGTTGCTTACGATCATTCCTCTATTGTGAAAACGAAAAACTTAGTTTGGGATGAACAGACAGGGCAAGTGTTGCTCACCGCAACAACAAATGAGTTTGATGATCCTCTCTATAATTATTCATACCCTGCACATTTGATATACGATGGCATGGGGCCTTCCTATAAAAATATAGATTATGAAACTTCACTTTTAGTAAAAGGATCGGGCGAAATTGATTTAAGTATACTTGGTACTGAGGCAATGGATCGCTTTTATCCAGGGGATGAATTATTAATGACCAAAGATGGAATTACAGATAAAGCTTGGGTTCTTAAGGCAGAAAAGGACAATGCGGCCACTTCTGGTTATAAAGAAGTTCAAATTATTGATGCATATGGCCAACCTTTTTCAAAAGGCACTTGGAATGCACGCGTGATTCGCTCTGGTAGGCGCAATATAGGGGCACCAGTTGGGGCTATCACAACCATGAGCAGAAATGTTTTTGAAGTAGGCCAAAATAGCAATAAATTAAAACTAAATGAGTCTATAATACAAAGTAGTGCTGCATTGTTTTCGGATGATTGGCAAGATTATATTGGTAAAGCAGACAATATTAAACAACAATGCGATACGTTTCAATTAAGCATTGGTCAAATTTATGGATTGTTGAAAGGGGTAGCACAATTAGATACCTCTGCAGGTGTTTTTAAATACAAATATAAGGCTGGTTCTGTTATGTCTGCGGATTCTACGCCCCCTAACATCAATACAATTCCATCAATTAATAGCACAATAAAAACTGTATTGGAAAAATATGTAGGTAATAAATTGTTTGCTACTTGCGGCATAAGAAAGGCGAATTTTTATGATTATTATTTTGCAGCAAGTTCAACTTTTACTTTTTCTTTTGGTGCCAAATACAAATGTTCTCCACTTGAAGGGTATCAAATGTATAAATTGCCTTGTAATGTCAACTTAGAACCAGGGGCTGGCACTTTTGTAGATATTCATAAAGCTGATTCAATTTCTCGCAATTATTCTGTTGTTAATTCAAATACCATTTCCTTCACTGCATACAGAGGTGGGGCGAGTTGCACCTATCAAATGAATTATTCAAATAATTGCATTAGAACAATAGAATGTAAAACGATTAAAAGTTGTGATTATGTAATTGGTAAAAATGTAAATCCATATGTGCATAATCTCAAGGGTGTATGGCGTCAAAAAGAAGCTTATGCCTTTAATTCAAGTAGAAATTATGAAAATAAAACCTACAATAATTCCAACATAAGGAAAGATGGTATGATTGAAAATTATGTTCCTTTCTGGAATTTTAAATCAGGGTCAGGTGAAAAGGGTTTGGCAAGGAACAGCGAAACTGGCACTAATAAATGGGTTTCAACCGGACAAGCAACCTTTTATGCTCCTCATGGCAATGGATTAGAAGAAAAGGACGCTCTGAATATTTATTCATCACAACTCTTTGGATACGATAATAAGTTAGTAACCGCTCAGGCGGGTAATGCTAGACACAAGCAAATAGCCTTTGATAATTTTGAGGATTATTTTATGCCCGATGCTTTGTGCACAGATCAAGAAAGTCATTTCGATTTTAAGAAAGGATTAACATTTTATGTAACAAATCGAAATATTTACAATAATCCAAATAATGTGGTATCGCTAAGAATGAAAGTGCTTAACTCTTCTTCGAATCCTGTTGCATATATTGCAAAAGACACATCGCACACTGGATTGTATAGCCTTTGTATTAGGGCTACAAAATCGCATAGTGTGGTGCGTAAACTCAATTATTCAGGCACCTCGTTATATAGTGGGAATGATAGTTTTTACAGAATAAATGATATAGAAAAAGCAATTACACCATTTGCTCCTACGCCTGGTAAATATGTTGTTTCGGCATGGGTCTATGAAAAATTTGCCGACCAGAATTCAATTAATACTTACACGAATGCCTATCTAAATGTTAAAGTCTATACCGCGGGCACTGCTGTAGTAAATCAAAACGTCAGCGCATCTGGCATGATAATAGAAAATTGGCAAAGGATTGATGGCGTATTTACTATCCCAAGTGGAGCAGATAGCATTAAAGTAACACTTGTAAATGGAGGATCTAATGCAGCATTTTTTGATGATGTTAGAATTCATCCATTTGATGCAAAAATGGCAAGCCATGTTTACCATTTTGTTCATCTAAAGGTTTTAGCCGAGTTAGATGATAACAACTACGCAACTTTTTATGAATACGATGATGAAGGTAGTTTGGTTAGGGTAAAACGCGAAACAGAAAAAGGTATTGTAACGGTTCAAGAATCTAGGAAATCAATTAAGAAAAAATCGCCTTAAGTTTTTAAAATAATCCACTTCAAATAATATAGATATGAAAAAAAGATTTTTATTAATAGCAATTGTTAGTGTTGCATTTGGAGCATTGTCATTTGCTTATTACCATGTTGTGAAACGGATAGATAAGCCATTGGTGCAAGAATCAAAAAAGGTGGTAGTAAGGGCAGATAAATTTGCACTAGAGGAATTAATATCGGTTGTAAGAAAATATAAAAATGCTACGAGTGTTAATGCAGAATTTACCACTTCATTAATTGCACAAGATGGAAAAACTGTGATAACAGCATTTGAAGGAAAGTATATAAAAGATTCAACCAGTTTATATGTAAAATCATTTGGCTCAGAAAATTTAATAACAAAGAAATTTATAGTGGCAGTGGATGATGATGAACAAATGATGTTTGTTGAGAAGCCTGAATTTGATAAGAATGGAATGTTATTTCAATCTGGCTTTTTATTGGATATTGATTCCATTATAAATTTGCCTGATAGCTTGGTTTATTTCGAAAAAATAGACAGCGAGTTATCAAAATTGACAATTGAGTTGCCCTCTGGAAGCTATTACAAATCGGAATTGTTTTACAATACAAAATCTAAGAATCTTGTAAAAATCCACCTATTCCCTTACGATGATATATTTGAAGAAACACAAGAAGAAGGTGAGATAAGTGATAAGGTGACACCTGAAAACAGTTCAGTGAAACCCGATGAAGAACAGCCACTGTTCATTGAACTTGTGTACAATAAATTGGAAATCAACAGACCTATAAATAAAAAATGGTTTGATGAGAAAAGATATTTCAGCATAGTTAATAATGATTTAGTCTTAAACAATTCCTATAAAAATTATGAAGTCGAATTTGAATAATATGAAAACCAAACTCAATTTAGGGCTTGTATTTCTATTTGTATTTCTATTAAGTAATGCTTCAAAGGCTCAGTTTAGACCTGAAATATTTTCACAAAAAAAATCAGGTGAAACAGTTAAACAAAGACTCACTGGAGGCTTTCCGAAAAATATTGATACTGTTACTGATGATAAATTTTCATCCATGAGTAGCAGTGGTGCTTGGCGAACTTCATTTAAACATAAGAGTGTTTTTAACAGAATAACATTATCAATTAAAGATACCACAAAAGCAGTCCAAAAATTTGATTATTTATTTTATTTCACGGTAGATACTTTTGATATGCTCAATAGGCGAGGCAGTTTTAATATGGTGATGCGATTGTCCTATAATCCAACTTCACACAAAGCCTATACCGATAAATCTGTTTTTCAATTTGCCAAATGCCATCGTTATATTATAAAGTTAACCAGCATAGTTGATAGTTCTTTGAGTACCCCAGCTGTTGTTACAATTTCAACAATGAAGACTAATTTTATTCTCGAATCTGAAATTATTGTTGAACGTTATTATTTAGGCGCATATTCCACCCCTGTAAGTGGATTAAATCATACATACATTGGAAAAGATAAATTAAGAATAAGTTGGTCGCCTCCAAGCACAAGTGCTCCTAATAAATATGAATTAGAATGGGCTTATATCGATACTTCTGGAATTAAATACGATTCATTAAAATACGACTTTATTCATAATAGTTCTAGGGTTGCCGTAACAAAAACATATTATGTTTTAAATACCGTTTACGATGCAGGGGCAATCATTTACAGAGTTAGACGTGTAAAACCTGATTCTGTCTATTTTAAATTTGATAAGTATAGCAGTTGGTATCCTTCAAATTCTCCGAAAGGTTATCTAAAAAACTATTCAAGCGGCAACAGGCTTTACATACAATCTCATGAAAATATGGGTAAAAATTGGGATTATCAAGTGGCCTTTGCGGAAGAGGGTTTGAAAAAGGAAGTAATCAATTATTTTGATGGTTCACTAAAAAGGCGACAAGGTGTAACACTTTTAAATACCAATAATTTTGCTTTAGTAGATGAGAGTATATACGACAAACATGGTAGAGAAGCAATAAAAATTATTCCTGCGCCTTCTGATAGTAATACCATAAGATATTATCCAAATTTCAATCAAAATGTAGCTGGGAAACATTACTCAGCTAGCGATTTTGACACATCAAATACAATGGCCGATAAATGCAATGGAAATTACACTGCCAAGCCATTGGGCAATCAAAGTGGTGCTGGTAGATACTATTCTACAAACAATCCTGACAAAACAAATGAAAATGCAGCAATACCAGATGCTCAAGGCTATGCTATGGTTCAGACACAACTTATGCCCGACCCAACAGGCAGGGTATATTCACAAGGCGGAGTGGGAAAAACACATCAACTTGGAAGTGGACATGAAACTAAATACACCTATGGCACTGCAAACCAAGAGGAATTGGACCAATTGTTTGGAAGCGAAATGGGTATTGCAAGCCACTATAAAAAGAATGCAGTAATAGATCCAAATGGACAAATAAGTATTTCATATATTGACCAGCATGGCAGAGTAGTCGCAACCGCTTTGAGTGGTGGTGTACCTGGCTCGACTGATACACTCTCTAACTTTTTGAAAACGAAATACACTGCTATTGACATAAATTACAATAATGTTCTTCAGTCAAATGCTTTAAAAACAAGATATGATTTTAATGTCTTACAGTCTGGAACCCACAAAATTTATTATAAACTTGAGACCCCAGATTTTAAATTTGGTTGTGTTGGTCTCAATTCTTGTTACACCTGTAGATACGACATTCAAGTTAGTTTGTTTGATGGTTGTGGAGGTAAGTTGATGGATTTTAAACGCACTATTGGAAGGTTAAACGACACAAGTTGCAATCCTTTTTCCTTTAACTTAAAGGATAGTGTTAGTAGCATTTTAGGGGCTACAGGAAGCGGAGATTCAATTGCATTTTATTTGAACCAAGGTACTTACCATTTGGAGAAAACGCTAACGGTTAATACAGATTCATTGGACAGTAAAATCAATCAAATTTTACTGAACGATTCGACTTGTTTTAAAACATTTAATTCGGTTTTGGAGGATGAATTGGACGATATTGATTATAGTGATTGCGGTTGCGAAACATGCACTGTTGATAGCATGACCTATTGTGAATCAAGAAAGCAGTTGATGTTGAATGATGTTATTCGCGATGGTCAATATTTTACCTATAATGAACCAGATTATTCAGTTACCAATCCCACAAGTATTTTAAGAACAGTTAGTGGTTTTCCTTATTACCACACAATAAATGCTGCTAATTTTTTAGATGAGAATGGGGTGAAAGACACCGTATGGTTTGAAGATGGAACATTTAAAATGCCGAATGATTTAACGGTTGAAGAGTTTGTAACTAGGTATAATCCTTCTTGGTCAAATTCACTATTGGTATTACACCCCGAATATTGTTATTATCAGTTTTGTATGGACTCATTATCTAAATCTACAACTTATGATGAGGCCATGATGGAGATAGATGATTACGATACTGCACTTTATTATGGCTATTTGGACCCATTGAATTATCGTGCTGATTATACTTCCAATCCTGACCCATATTTTGTAAAAACAGATGGTACTCTAAAATTGATTGGCAGTGAATTTAAAAAGAAATTAGAAGACATTAGTGATTACGCCATAGGTTCAAATAAAGATCCATTGAGCCTAAAAACCGTTAACTCTACTAATTTATGGCAGTTTGCAATGGCAATAGGTTTTTGTGAAAATGTAAGTGATAGTTTTGAGAGACAAAGTTGTTTTAAGTATTATTATTCAGACAGTGTAAAGAATAATTGGATGAATGATGTGAAAGGCAGAGATAATTATTGGGCTAAATTCAAATCGCTTTATTACCAATATAAACAAAAATTTATTGAAGGGCGAATGACAGCAGCGGTGAGTGGAACTAATTGTGTAAAAAACATTGGATACAATTCCTGTTCAGACGCCAATTATGTCAACAAAATTTCTCATTTTATTCGTTATGAAAATAACAATCCATTAGCAAATACTCAAGTAGCCATTGACGCAAAGAAAAATGCATTGTTAGATTCATTAAAAAATCTCAATACATGTAATCTAGACATAGCTAATTGGGACAATGCCTTAAAAAGATGTGTAAATTATGTAAATTACCGAGATACTATTTTATACCATTTGGTGAAAGTTTGTGAAGCGGGTAGTTTAAATCCTAAAGCGCCAAATATTATGGGAAGTATGGATGTACCAGAGGTAATGTCTAAAGGCCTTGATTTTACATCGTTTGAACAGGTATTGTCTCATTTCTTAGGAACCAACTACAAAACCACCTTGTGTAATATTGATTTAATTAACTCACCGAGATCAGCAACAACAGATTATAACAATGAAAAAATGAAGGAGGCTACTCCTTGTATATGCGACAAGGTCAAAGAAGAAATAAAGAATTTTAAAGGGTGTAATAGCCGCAAAGATTCAACGGCATTGAGCAAAGAAGGTTTGTTGGTAAATGATTTTATGAATGCCTTGGTGAAATATGATTTAATTAACTTAAACAATCATTCTCGAACACTTGATTCTTGCCCCGATATGGTAAATGTGGCGAATCAATTGTTTGTACCTGTGCTTGGTGGCGCTCCGAATAGTTTAGTAATTAAAGAAAAGGTGCAATCACTTTATTTGAATGAAAAAACCTTTACTGTTTACGTCGGTAGCGAAGCTACCGCATGCAGATTTGCGATAAGAATGCTCAATAATGCAAATACGTTTAGTAATATCAATTTAAGCAAAAAAGCAGTAATAAAACCGATTAGTCAAGGTGTGTTTGAGTATAAATTTACTTATAATACTGGAGCTACTGCAACAGCTTATGTTTATACAACTTGTTTTAATAATCTCGGAAAATGCAGCCCTTATTTATCTGCCAGCGATTTGAGTGATTTTACTTCTTATTTTAATACTGCCAACAATGCCAATCTTACATCAATTGAAATTGAACAATTGGTGGCACAATGTGGTAATGCTTCCTTTCCCAATGTCATAACGGATAAATTAAATACGTATTATCTACGATATGGGTCATGTCCTGATTATTACCGAAATTATAAAGAACCCAAAGATATACACCTGATCAATACACTTAACCAAATGATGAGAGGTCCGCATTTTTGGAAATCAACCGATCCCGGGTACTTGCCAGGTGATAGTGTAAAAAGGTATTTAACTACAAAAGAACCGCAGTTCCATTGTAACCAATCAGATTTTTTAACCATGGCCAAAGATTACCATTTATACAAAGCTTTACAAGGTAATTTGCATGATAACTATTGGTGGGACTCACCGCGATTTACAGTTACTACCTCGAACATATTTGGGGTCAATTACTATGACACCATTTGGTTAAACAATTATAATAAAGATCCTTATTTTGTCGGAGGATTTTGGATTGGGACACGTTGTGCCGATATAAAAGATTCAACCTGTTTTACCTCATTTGGCGACCCTTATAAGCAACTTGGTAAAGGAAGTAAACCAACAATTTCTCAAATAGATTCTCTGAATTATATGCGTTGGGATTATAAACTGGGAAGTTTTGTTATTACAGCTTTCAAAAGAAGTAGTCCAAATGATTCTGTCATTCTTACCATTAATAGTCAGTGTAAAGTTCAATGCAATCCTTTGTTTGCCCAAACTGAAATTGCAGTGAGTTATAAAAATGTTTACATTAAACCTGGGGCGGCTGGCATAAGTAAATTAAGTAATGTAAAAGCAACTGTTGGCTTTAGGTCAGAGTATGTCTATCCTTTTATGGATATGATTAATGGACTAGCCAAAGCAGGGTTACTAGTAGCTTCACCAACCGTTACCACAGATATAAGACAATTTAAAAAATCATATAAATTTCCCAATTATTTTGATCAGCTCTACCCTATTGCGAATGGGTATAATTACAGCAAGGAATATCTTGCAAATAATGACACCATTTTACTCTGTAAATTAGGTACTGGGGCTCAGTATTGTAAATTTGGCTTTCGTAAAACTGGCGTTGCATCAGGTTGGAGTTTCGCAAATATTAGTGTTTTTAAAAATTTAAAAGCCGATCCACAGGCTATAAATGATGCATTGTTAAATGATCAAATTGATATGGCCAATTACCACTTTACTATACAGGCAGGTAAAATTAACTCTCCAGGCGATACGACTTGGTATAATTTACGCGGATGGAGTAGCTGCTGGAAATTTTCTGAAGTTTCTGTTATCTCAGGTGAAGGTAAAGCTTTGTTTAACTTGCCAGATGAATTTGCGGGCAATTGCAATTGTTTAACCTGCCCTGAATCAAAAAAATGGTCAGATAGTTTATATACAGAATATCCTGACTTGTATCCATCGCATGTCAATTACAGTACAATTGTAACTAATTATATTAATAGAAAACTCAATACAACTTTAAGTTTTTCTGAAATTCAAAGTGTTTGGGATGCCTGTGATATTGGTTCAAAAATATACATAAAAAAAACAATTGCAGATTATCGATTAGCTGTAAAAAATACAGATTGTGTTGGTCATGCAGACAGTACTTTGCGCAATGTAATGAACAAAACAGGCTTGTCATTTGACATAGAATCTATTAAGACATCCGACAGCACCATCTACTTTTTAAATTTTGCGGGTATGACCAATGATGATATCTTAATATTATATGACACCTTGTCCAAATATTTTAACGCTCCCTATTGTTCAAAATTTAAACACCATAAAAACTATAGAAACAACACCGATATAAGTGTCTATAACACCACTGCATCCATAATAAATGTTAGCGCCTTTAATTCATGGTTTAACGGTGTTAAAAGTACTTTGTTTGGAGGAGGAAGTATAACGAATACGAGTTCATCTGGACTCGGTTATCGCGATGCAATTGATAAACCTTGGCCATCAGGTGTTAGCAAATGGATAGCAGATCTGAATATTCAGGCACTAGACTACAAGCAAAAGAAACAGTTTGTTGACACACTAATGAAATATATCAAAAGTGATCCTAATATTTCAGTAAAAATCAATTTCTATATGCCAGAATTAATTGAAAGTAACGATATGCAACTATGTTTGCCTCCTGCTTCTGGTTCGGGAAATGTTTGTTATACATGCGATACTTTTAAAAACAGGATACTTGATTACCAATATGAGGTAGCAGCAAAAAGAAAGAATCCAAGTGCAGCAATGGCTACCGATAGTATCGCCAAATACTTAACCACAGTTTTAAATCGTAAATTGAGTGTTATTAGTGGTGCTACTAATTGTGTAAGTTGTGGTAACGAAGCCTTATATATTTGTACTGAACCAACAGCAAAACTAGATAGTATAATAAGTTTACTCAATAAAGTGGCACAAAGTAAAAAACTAAATTCAAAAAATTATGCTTTGGGTAGTGCGTATATTTCAATTCTTAATGCGATTAAGCCAACAGGCGCCATAATAAATCATCCAACTTATACATTGAATGGCGTTAAAGCAGGTGGCTGGGAAATCACTTTGAAATATAATACCATGTTAAGTGATCTTATTGTAGTAAGTAATCTCGATGTGGATACATTTCATAAATTTGGAAAAGGCATTGATTTGTTTAAAAGTCCCCAAATTTATCCTGTGAATGGCGCAAGTAGCCGTTTCACATTGTTGGCAGTTGACAGTTTATACAAATACACAAGATATGGATTTTACATTTCGGGTTTGGAAGCAGCTACATGTTGCCAAATGCCTAACAACATGCTCTGCCCGCAGCCATATACGCGCGAATTTGAAATAGAGGATGAGCCCTGCCATCAAGAAGAAATAAACAATGCTTATACACGGGCCGTGTTGCTTTATTCAAAGTATCAAGACAGTATTAAGCATGCAGTTAGTTTGGCTTATCAAACGCATTGTTTAAGCAAATCAAAGGAGAATTTTATTTTTACCATGTTCCAGCAGCGATATCATGTTACATTATACTACTATGATCAAGCTGGCAATCTTACAAAAACGGTGCCACCTCAAGGTGTCAATGAATTAAAGTTCACAGTGCAAAAAAGAGATAGTATTTTAAAGTATAGAAACAAAATAACGGTAGTGGATTCTTTTGTTAATACCTACCATCAACTCGGAACCAATTATAAATACAATAGTTTAAACCAATTGGTTTGGCAAAAAACGCCTGATGGAGGGCAAAGTAGATTCTGGTACGATCGTTTAGGAAGATTGATGTTGAGTCAGAATGCCAATCAAGCAGCCAGAAGTAATTATTCGCAAAAAGTATATAGTTACACTAAATACGATCCACTAGGTAGGATAACCGAAGTAGGTGAAGTCACCAACACTGGTGTTGATTCTGTTCAGTTGATTCAAGATTTAGCCTATTACAATTCATGGTTAAATAGCAGTACAGCAAGGACTCAAATAACCAAAACTTATTATGATTATGGCTTATTCGCAAAAGCAACAGCACAGTTTGAAAGTGGTCAGCAAAATTTAAGAGGCAGAGTAAGTTCGGTATTGTATTTCGATTATTATGCTTCGGATAGTAATAAGTACACGCGGGCTACCCATTATTGTTACGACATACATGGAAATGTAAATCATTTAGTACACGATTTTCCAGATATGGCAACGATAGGTGAGCAGTTTAAACATTTAACTTATGTTTATGATTTAATAAGTGGTAAAGTGATTAATGTATCTTATCAAGCAGGTAAGGCCGATAGATGGTATCATCGTTATAATTACGATGCTGACAATAGATTAAATTTGGCTGAGACGAGCACTGATAGTGTTATATGGGATAAAGATGCTGAATATAAATATTATAAACATGGCCCACTAGCTAGAACCATCTTAGGTGAACATGCTGTGCAAGGGGTTGATTATGCCTATACCTTGCACGGTTGGTTAAAAGGAGTTAATAGCAATACGCTAGAAGCCACTAGAGATATCGGAAAAGATGGAACAGGGGTATTAAGAAAATATACAGCAAGAGATGCTTATGGATTTACCTTGGGTTACTTTACTGATAATACTGGAACTGGTTATTTTGATGGCGATTATAGCAGCATAGGAACTACTGGTTTTGAGGCCTCTACTGCGGGTAGTCCCTTAGCAAATTCTGGAGCCAATTTATACAATGGCAATATCACACATATGGTAACGGCTGTTGGTGTATTAATGGCTGGTAATGGCAATAGCCCTGTAGCAACAGCTTACCGATATGACCAGCTTAATCGCATAAGTTTGGTAAGAAGTTACAATGGCATTAATATAAGTGCCAATAGTTGGAATTCGGGAAGTTTACAAAGCAAATGGCGCGAACGGTTTAAATACGATGCCAATGGTAATATTACAAAGTTAATTCGACATACTGCGAGCGGTGTAATGGATAGTTTAACTTATAACTATAAATCGGGAACCAATCAATTGTTAAGCGTCGATGATATTGTAGGTTCTTCATCTTTTACAGCCGATGTTGATGATCAAAATACAAACAATTATAAATACGATGCTATAGGGAATTTAATACATGATGAAGCAGAGGAAATTGACAGTATTTTTTGGAATGTTTATGGAAAAATAAAAGCTATTAAACGCAAAGCAGGAAGCACTCGGCCTGGGTTGCAATTCGAATATGATGCGGCAGGGCAGCGTGTTTTGAAAATTGTTAAACCTACCGAATTGCAAAATTCATGGATTTATACGTGGTATGTGCGCGATGCGCAAGGCAATGTAATGGCTACTTATACCAAAAAGAGTATAATAAAAAATGGAGATTCATCGTTGTATAGAAAAATCAATAAATCATTGGTTTTAAATATGAATTCAGATAGTTTAGCTGCTTTAATAAAACAATATTTTTCGGAAAGTCAATTTCAAACTACCCTAGCTCAATCTATCATAGATAAAAACATGGCAGCAACTTTCCAAAACCAATATGTTGGCGATACCTTATTAAAATTCAACAGTAATTTTGGAAAGAGTACCATAGAAAATTTCTGCACCTATTATAGTAGTCCAACTTTACAACATAAAATAGACAGTATTATTTGGGTAAATAAAAAGGATAGTATTATTGGAAAAATAAGCACAGGTTGCGTTTCTACCTTGACTTCTGTTTCGGCCATATTGGCCAAAGACGGCACCTCTAATTTTTTATTAAATGCCCTAGCAACAAGAGATATGGCAAGGTTTAATAACATTTATACTCAATTAGGCGGTCCACCTGTGCCACCTACTACAGTGGCTCAAAAAATAACTTATATAAGAGGATTTCCAGATATTTCAGTGAGGGGTGCAATACTATCGCCTGCCTGTTTTAACACCGCTGCCGAAATGGAAATAGTAATTAGCGGTTTAAATAGCACCCTACTCTTTAACGCCTATGTAAATAGTTATGATTTTTGCACTTTAATGGGGCAAATTAAGGATTGTGTATACGATACTACGTGGTATAATTTTATGCAGGGCAATATGCCCGATAGTATTATTTCATCGGTTGTTAGACAATCGAGTGATGCATTTTATTTAAATAGTTTGTTGCTTTCTAAAGATAATAAATCCATTAATAAAATTGCAGCATTGGGGCAGGACATGATTGCCGATGCATTGAGAGAACAATCTGGTTTGGATATTTCACAATACTTGATGTATATTTACAAAAAATTTGGCAAAACCATGTTTAATAATATCATGGAAGATATGACCGATCCGATATTGATCAACCGCTCGTTAACGCTCGATGAGTTGCATATTTATGGCTCATCAAGGCATGGAATACATAAACCTTCTCGACAATTACTGGTAAAAAATTATGAATTAAAAGCAATTAGTGGCGATGGGCAACTAGCCTTAAGCGGAGCTGCTCACGATAGTACAAAATATAATATCGATTACCATTATTTTAAACGCACATTATCCTATAAACAATACGAATTAAGCAACCATTTAGGCAATGTATTGGCTACTATTTTAGATAGAAAAACAGCAGTAACAGATAATACAGGCGGAGATAGTTTATTGTATTATTCTGCTGATGTTTCGACTGCTGGGCTTTACTATGCCTTTGGTAGTGCAATAACCGATATGCAATATGTAAATGATACCAATGGGAGTTATAGGTATGGATTTAATGGAGAGGAGAAAGAAAATAGTATTGATGGAGAAGGGATGGTTTATGATTTAGGTGCAAGATTTTATGATGGAAGATTAGGTAGGATGTTTAGTACTGATCCACTTGAATCAAATTATCCATGGCAAAGCACCTATGCTTATTGTGATAATAGTCCAATTGCAACTATAGATATTAAAGGGATGGGCGGTGGTGTTGAAGATAAGGAGATAACGCAGCCTAATGGCACGAAAGTTTGGATTGGAGCTAATATTGAGCAAACTGACGACAAACTAGTTTTAATAAATAATCCCAATAGGCCAGATAAAACAAATGAGAATGATTGGGATTATGCGGTATGGGATCCTGAAAAAGAATTATATGTTAATAAAAAATTTGAATGTCAAGATGTTGGAACTGTATCCTCAGTTCCACAATATCAGTATGGAGAACTATATGAAACAGATCTAGGTCAAAAAACAATTTGGCCTATAGGGTCGCATCCAACAGAAGGTTTTAAATATATTGGAACAGGTTACTATTCACTTAAAGATAAAATAAGTGTTATTGATTTAAAAAATGCACATCCAGATTTATATCATCTTTGGTTACCTAAAACCAAAAATGCACTAGTTCTAGATCAGGCCTTTAAAGATGGTGGTAGAGATGCTGGAATATTTTTCGTTGGGTCAATTGGTTCCGCTTATGCGATTTCCTACAGTGCAATTTATGCAAGTTTAACGTATTCAACAGTTATTAGAATAGGGGCTAGTAGGGCAAGTGTAAAGTTATATAGTCAAGCTACCTATAGAGCTTTTGAAAGGCAACTAGCAAAAGATGGAATGAAATCAATTTTAAAAACACAGTCAACCATTGAGCGAAAGTTGATGGAACATATTCAAAAATTGGCAGAAATTAAAAAAGTTGGTGGTTATTCAAGTTCAGTTGAAAGAGAAATTCAAACTTTTCAATCCCAATTAGAAGCATTAAAAGATTTATTAAGGTAAATTTGTGTATGAATTATATTGAAAAAATAAGCACAATTTCTATAAATTTAGAAAAATGCGAAAGAGTAACAAAACATTCAAATTCTGAAGAAAATCAGGCAGCTACATTGGCCAATTCTTTTATTGATATTGAAGAATCAATGGGAAAAATTAAAGACCAAATTTCTCAATTGTATTTAAAGGAATTGAACAAGGATGACGTTGATGACATTATTTTAGAAATTGGAGAAGAACTTAGACATATTCTATATCACATAAATGACACTAAGGTATATGATTATTTAAAATAGATAACTGTCAAAATGCAATAAATTGTTAAAACAGATTTCAGCTTCTCTACTCGTTATATTTGTTTTACTTGCCAAATGATGTTTTTATTATAATTGGATTTAGTTGATTTTTTCTATTTTCGATAATCGTTATGCGACAAACACAAGATTATACTTACCGTCCCTTTGGTAGTGCAATAACCGACATGCAGTATGTGAATGATACCAATAGGAGTTATAGGTATGGGTTTAATGGAGAGGAGAAGGAGAATAACATTGATGGAGAAGGGGTGTCTTATGACTTAGGTGAGAGGTTCTATGATTCTAGGTTAGGCAGAATGTTCAGGGGTGACCCATTGGAATTAAGCTATCCTTGGCAAAGTACTTATGTTTATTGCAGTAATAGCCCAATTAGGGTTATCGATTACAAAGGATTAGGCGATAATGATCCAGTTCCTGGTTATGCAAAACCAGCTTCTGCAAAAGCGACATCTGTTGCTGTGTTTTCTATAGCCGATGCTAAGGAGGGCGGCACATTTAATAGTGCCTTTAAGGCTGCTATGTTAAACGAAAATATGGATGTTATTATTACTGACGATATTATTAGTTTAAATAAAATTTTAAATGATGGAGGAAAAATATATGACAATATTTATTTTGTTGATCATGGAACATATGATATATCTGGTCAAAAAATCGGGGACTATATTTACAATTCAAAAGATATTGAAAATAATTACCAGATTTTTTTTATGGATATTGGTAATAATATCAAAAAAGATGGGAATATTGTATTCTTAGGTTGCTTTACAGGTGCAATTCAATATGGGGGAGACGAGTATCTGCAAAAAGTAGCTAATATTACAGGCAGAAAGGTTTATGGAAATCAAGGAGAGTCATGGATTGGATCTAATACGTTTAATAATAGTGCTATAGGAGGAGTTTGGGATGAACATAATGATATATATCAGGAAGTAGCAACTAAAAATGCCTTCAAATGGAGAAAAGCTATACCCAATGAAAAACAGACAATTGAAATCGGAAATTTAATGATTAGTCCAGAAGGTGTTTTATCACTAAGACCAGCTTCTAGTGAAACAGTAAAACCTGGGTCTGTTGTCGTAAAACAACCTGTTAATTCAAAACCCAAGCCGAACAAAATAACCAAGCCAAGTTATGACTCCAAGCCAAATAATACTTCCAAACCAACTTATAGCCCAGTATACATGCTCTTTAATTCTATGTTTAACTTCTGGTTTTAACTCAAGTCAACAAATTTAATATGAAAAAAAAATGTGATTTATCAATAGTAATTTTAGTTTCTTGTTTTATTTTATTACTATTTAATTGCAGTACAAAAAAAATAAATTCCAATATTATGAAATATAATAATTTTAATACATTAGATATGCTTCCATTTTATGATGAAAACAATAAGTGTGATAGTATTGAACTAGAATGTATATATAGTTTAAAGCAATTGACTAAAATAATTTTTAAAAGATCAAATAATGAAGTAATATTTGAAGATTCTATTTATAATATTAATGGTACGGAGTTTTTTGTTCATAAAAAGGAGAACAAATATATATGTACTTATAAATATGAAAATACATTGAGATTTTTGATTTTTGATATAAAAAACAATTTATTATACCTTGAAAAGATAAAACAATTAAAGCCAGATTCAACCTTGGGTAGAATGTTATTTGACTCCGATTACACTAAAATTGGATACAAATCAATTAACTCATTTTTAACATCAGATATATTTTCAGCGTTAAAAATAAAAGAGGCAAACAAAAGAGGTTATTATAGATATGCCAAGTTAGAATATAAAAATTGTTTTTTTAAGTATTCTTTCTTTCAAGAATTTGGCGGGGGCAATCCAGTAACATCTGCACCAACTCTAATTAAGATTCCTGAAATTAAATCGTTGTCGAATTGTTTGTATTTAGATATTGACAAAAATGATTTATTTAATAAAGAGTTTTGAACCGTAACAATATTAATTGTGCAATTCTTAAATATTATTAAAATAATTATTATTAAAATTTGAATAAAGAAACAAATTTCATTTACATATTTACATTAATGAGATTATTTATAGATAAGCAAATTGAAATTTATAAATAAAGTATTTTGTAACCCTCCCCAAAAATAGTACAGTTTAAAAAGTTACAAAAAGTAATTAATTTTAAACCGACTAATATGAGAAAATCAAAATTTACAGAAGTGCAAATTTTAAAAGCACTAAAAGAGTATGAAACAGGCAGGTCAGCAGAAGACATAAGCCGTGACTTGGGAATTCAAAAAGTTACATTCTACAGATGGAAGCAAGAATATTCAGGAATGAATTCTACCCAAATGTCAGAATTAAAAGCGTTAAGAGAAGAAAACCAAAAGTTAAAGACCATGTATGCCGACATTGCCTTAGACAATAAGGTTCTTAAGGATGTGTTGTCAAAAAAGTTCTGAAGCCTTGTGACCGCAGGGAACGGGTGGATTATATTGTATGTGAATACAATTATAGTCTGTCCAAGGCTTGCAAATTAATGAACCTATCCCGAACAGTATATAAATACAAGTCTAAGCGAGATGATAGTCAAGTGGAGGACAAGGTGCTTTCTTTGGCATTAAAGAGGCCAACTGATGGGCAAGATATGATTTACTATAGAATTAGAAACGAAGGGGTAAAATGGAATTATAAACGCGTTAGAAGAATTTATATGAAGTTAAATTTAAACAAGAGAACTAAAACACGAAAAAGAATACCTGCTAGAATAAGGGAGCCATTATTCTGCCCAGAAGAGCCAAACCATGGGTGGTCAATGGACTTCATGCATGACGCTTTGAGCAATGGCAGAAAATTCAGGACTTTGAATGTAATTGATGATTACAATAGAGAAGTTCTTGCAATAGGAGCTCACTTAAGTATAGGCTCAAAA